>NZ_JAILWL010000256.1 GCF_025698965.1 Roseibium sp. | reverse complement strand
TCGTAGGTGAACTGATCCGTCCCGAAAAAATTGGCATTGGGCGTATAAACCACTTTGCCGTTCACGATTGTGACCGTCCCGTTGGTTCCGTCTGTTGCCGCGGTCAGAGTGAGGACTTCGCCGTCGACATCGCTGTCATTGCCAAGAACATCAACCGTCACCGCCGTGTCTTCATCCGTGATTGCGGTGTCAGCCCGGGCAATGGGTGCGTCGTTGACCGGTTGAACCGTAATGTCCAGGGTGGACGTTGTCGTGCCGCCGTTGCCATCCGAAACGGTATAGGTCACTTGATCGCTGCCGTTGAAATCGGCATCCGGAGTGTAGGTGATCTGACCACCTGAAAAACTGACACTGCCATGGGATGGTGCGCTCACCGCAGTCACGCTTAGTGTGTCGCCATCAATGTCGGTATCGTTCACGATCACATTGATCGTAACTGCTGTGTCTTCCAATGTTGTTGTCTGATCCGATTGCGCGACAGGGGTGTCGTTAACACCCTGCGTGACCACATGCACGGTGGCAGTGCTGGTGGCCAGACCATTGGAAAGCGTATAGGTGAAACTGTCGTTGTAGGTCTGCCCGGCCTGCAATTGGTTCAGCGAAGTCGCATCATAGCTGAACGTTCCATCCGTATTCAGTGTGATTTGCGCACCAAGGGCCGACACGGTGTCGAATGACGAAATCCGGGTGTTGGAAACGCCCGGGATGATGTCATTTGCCTTAACATCAATGCTGACAACCTGGTCTTCGCTGGCAAGAATGCGATTGGCCGAATTGATCTGCCAGCTGCCGTCATCAATGGCTCGGATCGTCGCATCGGCAGGTGACAATTCCCATGAGACAGTTGTACCGTCATTGGTCATTACGGGTGTAAAACCGTAATGATTGGCTGACGCGAAAGTCACCGTAGTGGTGCCGTAGCTAACCACATGCGTGAAAGTGCCGCTCAAAAAACTGACAGCCAGTGACGGTTGGATTGAGGCTGATGCGTCCGAGACGGCGCCGGAAAATATCAGCCGGTCTTCAAGAGAGAAATCGGTTATTGTGTCAGCGCCGTCATCCGTACCAAACAGGAATCGATCGGCACCTGCACCACCTGACAACGTATCGTTTCCGCCGCCACCGCTAAGCGTGTCGTCCCCCACACCCCCCGAAAGGTTATTGGCAGCAATTCCACCGGTCAGAGTGTCGTTTCCCTTACCGCCATCAATCTGGATGGTTGCATTGCCGACATTTATGGAATCGTCATCTTTCGTGGCGATGATGCGCTCTATGCCGGTTAACTGCTGAGTGCCGACATCTAGGGTCCAAGTGGGGGCTATCAGTTTCAGATTGACCGTGCCCGTTGTGGTGCCGGAGAAACCGGAAACCTGAAGCTGAATTGATGTCTCGGGAATCGTTGTGTTTCGTATCAGGTCGTTGCCGTAATCGACGGTGTCCGTACCAACCCCGCCGTCAATGATATCGCTACCGTAGGACCCGTAGATGAGGTCGTTGCCAGCTCCGGCATCCACTGTGTCGGCATGTAGTTGAGAATCGATACCCGTGTCGATTATGTCATTGCCGCCGTGGCCAAAAAGCTGGTCGGCGTGATTACCCCCGAGGATCATGTCGATACCATCACCACCGTGAATGATATCGGTGCCGTCGTTACCCTCCAGACGGTTGGTTCCACCACCGCCGTAAATCACATCGTTACCGGCACCGCCAAGTAGCTGATCGTCACCTCCAAGGCCTCGGAGCGTATCGTTGCCTCCCTGGCCCAATATGCGTGATCCCGCGGCGCGGGCGGTCACATCATCGGCGTAGTCCGACCCCCTGAACCATTCGAAATTCCGGATTGTCGCGGTTTCGGTGGTCCAAAGACCACGGGTTCCCTGGGTTCGATAGGATACGGCTTCTGCGGCACCCGTTTCCAGATTGACCTTAAAGGCGAAATCCCAACTGACGCCGCCACCAGGCCATTGCACGATATCGGAGACCGTGAGTTCAAAAACATCAACGCCCGTGCCGCCGTCGTAGATGATTGAACCGGCAATATCGCCGGTGACATAATCATCGCCGCCAAGTGCCTGAATATACAGGCCGATTGAATTGGTTTCTCGGATGTGCCCCATATATCGGGAGCTGTCGATATAAAGGGTATCGCCGAAAGCCGATCCCAAAAGAACCGAAATCGTGGAGTCGTTGCCAGAATCCTGTGTGACGATCTTAACCGGGCCGGCTGCAGCCGACATGTTGATCATCCGGAATGCGCCAACTTTGAATTCCTCAAAATTGGCGTGCGTGGCAATCTGCTTGATCTGGGTGGAGGCAGTACTGCTGGTTTCGGTTTTGATAAATCCGGCAGTGTTGTGGGTCAGGACAAGCGTACCGGCATAGCTGTTAAAGGCGGCTGATCCCATGAACTCATAGGCGTCCAGCTTGTCCCACCCGGCGCCGCCATCGATATGAGCTGAAACAACAGTGTCATAATAGGACGATCGTGTTGGACGGCCGAATTTGTCCATCTGCCAGACAAACAGGTCATCTCCGTTGCCTAAGCTGACGGCCCGGCCCGCGAAAGCATAGACGGTATCGTTGCCACCGCTTGCACTGAAGGCAGAACTTCGTTTTTCAAGAACGAACAGCCCGCCGTTCGGTTTCAGATAGTCGACATTGCCGACACCGACCCAGCCCCAAGGATTGCGCGACCAGACGGAGAACTCGCTTTTCAAATAGGCGGTAGGATTATATGCGATGCCATTTGAGCGGGAAAAACTGGTTTGAATCGTCCCCAATGTTCCATTGAACGTCAGGGTCAGTTCCTGAAAATAGTTCCCTACACCGGAATAGGCATTGGCGACCTGCGCTCCAATGTTCGCGAGCATATTATCCGTCGCAATATCCAGAGTGTAGGCTTCAGCCCTGGCAAGCTGTTCCGGAGGTGGGCCATTTTGCTGGCCTTGAAGGGCTGACCCCCACCAGCTGGGTAAGCTTCCGCCATACGAATGCGTGGCGGCCTCAATCAACTTGGTTGTTACCGCAGTTGGCGAAAGGTCGATCAGACCATTGGCGCCGAGCTCGGAATTGACCGCCGCCTGGACGATGATCGGGGCAATATAGTCGAAGAAATAGTCCGAAACACCCCAGGTGAGGATGGAAGCAGCTGTTTGCGCGGCAATGGTGATCAAGGCGGCCGGGTCGACATTGCCATCCGCCATGGATGCGATTGCCGGAGCCAGATAGGTTGCCAGATAAATGACATTTGCCGCCGCTTTGGCTGGACCGGGTAACGGCAGTGCCTTGAGGATTCCTGTAGCAGCCTTCAAGGCGCTTGCCGTGGCCAGTGCTATTGCTTCAGGACTGTTGTCGCCCCCCAGTATGCGTCCAAATACGTCTCGTGCCTCCGTCATATCGGCAAAGGCCTTTTTGACGCCGGCATTGAATTCTGTCCGTTGTGCAGTCGTCGAAGGCAGGTAGGCGGCAGCGGCAGCGTTGGACGCGATCACCTGATCAAACCGGGACTGCATCTCTGCGGCCGCACTTTCGGCGCGGGCCGTTTCCTCCGCTTTGGTCAGGGCCGGAGAAGACGCGAGGGATGCAGCCTGACTGACTTGCGCAGCGATCTGGGCTCCAAGCTTTGAAGCAGCGTAGTAACCTGGCGACCCTCCGGCATCGAGACCGATATCCGACAATTGCAGCAAGGCGGCGATGGAGGCGAATTCTGCGCGTATCTGCGCGTCGGTCAGCGAAGCAGCATTCGAGCCATACAGCCAGGCATCCTGCGTCTGGGAGCTGAGACCGTCAGGATTGGCAAGATAATCATCAAGGTACTGCTGGTAGAGTGCCAGTACCTGCGCGTCCGTTTGGGCGTTTCTCGCCATTCTGGTCTGTTCCCGAAACCGTTGTCACCTGTTTCGCGTCGTGATTGCCGTATTCGAAATACCTCTCCGCTCCTGATTTCAGGGGAAGTTTGAACAGCTGAGGGGAAGAGAGACTTCGACAGTGCAGACAAGTCGGGCGCGCACGGAAAGGGTGTAGAAACACGGGTGCAGGGAACAATAAACCAATGGATTATATGTTGATTTTAAAGAGGAAATTTCGTTGAAAGTTGTGGCGAGTGGAAACGTTGGGGTTTGTCATTACGATCGGGTTTACGGTGTCGTAGACAAATCAGAGCGTATCCAGCACTCAATGCATGCGGTTTATGCGAACGAAAGGAAGTGTCTGTGGCATCGGCAAAAAAAGGCGGCCGTTGGGCCGCCTGATTTGAACTTCGGTTTCTCGTTGCACGGGTGCGTTGTCATGTGCCGTGCGATTGGTCCGCCCCGTCTCATTTGCCGGGAACGGCGGGTACTAACCGGCGACAGACCCGCCATCAGTGAGTTCTTCAAGAAGAAACCCCAGAAGCTGGTTTTTTCCCGCGAGGCCGGACTTTGTATAAATCGAATGGGTCTGGGCCTTGATCGTTCCCGTTGCAGCGCTCCGGATCTCCGCAATCTCGTTGTTGGAACACCCTTTCAGGATCAGCTTGGTGACCTCGCGCTCGGATGGCGTCAGGTTCCACGCATCGTAATGCGCCTCAAGAAGTCTGTTGAATGAACCCGAGGCTGCCTTCAAACGCTCTTCAAGAGAATCCCGTGTGCGCTGCATCGACTTGAATTCGATGCCCAGGATAATTGTTGCAATCAGCAGCGACCCCAGGATGAAGAACTCCCAGATGTGCATGTCGTCCCAGGTTTCGATCCACTCGACCCCCATCGACTCGCCGACATCCTCAAAAAGCATGACCAAGGTGCAGAAAAGGACAAAGTAGAATGCGATTTTTATTCGATTGTCGTTGCGCATGTCTGCCTAATTTCTCTTCAGTTCGTGTGTGTTTTCACCGCCGCCGCACATGGTGCTGCGATACCGGATATGCAAGCGGCTCTGGATCTTTTCAACGAACATATGTTCGATGATTGGCTCGCACTTCCTGTTGGAAGTCGATGTTCAGGTCAAGACCTGATCGATCACATCGACGGCAAAAACAATGCTTCCTACCCCTTGTTCACAGTGGAGAATGGTTGCCAAAAGGATTGCTCCGCTATGTTCCCGGCTTTCGAGTGACTGGAAGCCTGTTAAACGGCTTGTCACACCACAATCCTACTCGTTCCAGATGCGTGCGCAGCTCGGACGGCACCCTGGCGGCCCTTCAGAAGTGCCTACTCGAGACAGGTCTGATCTGATTTAGAACGAGATGAACCGCATGATCGCTACCTGTTCCAATAGGCGGCAACAAACATTTTTGGACCCCGATCCATCTCTGTTCAAGAAACGGCATGAGATCTGTGACCGTAATTTGAAGTCTTGAATGGTGCTGCCGGAGAGATTTGAACTCAGGATTTGGCAGTCGTATCGCGTTGATTTTACGAAGCTTTTTTCTTTGGTCTGATTGCCCTGTGTACCAACACTGGGGCCAGCGATCAGGTGGCAATGATACAGAGCATAACGGTGAATTGGAAGGAGGAGGCGCAGCAACGTTTTCAGGGGTAAAAACTTCGCCCTGTTCGCGTTATTGGTGAGAGAGAGAAAGGAGCCAGAATGCGTACGTTTGCACTTCCAGAAGCCATAGCAGGTCTAGTTACAGCTCGAAACCAAGTCCGCGACTACTACAGGGAACTTCTTCGGCAAGGAGGTCACGAGGTTAGTTTGAAATACACTCTTGACGGAAATCTCGTGGGCGACATCGGTGAAGCCCTCGCAGTCGAGCTTTTTGGCATCACATTGGTTGACAGCAAATCGCACCCTGGCATCGACGGTTACAGCATCGACAAACGAAGCGTTCAGATTAAGGCGACGGGTAGCGGATACGGACCCGCGTTTCGTCCGGTCGAGCAGAGGGCCGATCACCTGATATTCTTCGATCTAGACTTTGATCGATGCAGAGGTACCGTCTTTTACAATGGTCCTGAACGACCGGTTGTCGCGACATTGCCTGCTGATTGGAAAGGCCAACGAATGGTGTCTCGCAAAAAGTTGGCAGAGCTAGATGCGAACATTGCAGATTCAGATAGGCTCCCCTTCCTACATTAGCAACGAGCATACTTCGTCATTGGTCGTCTCCTGTTGGATCGTTGAGGCGCTTCACTCATTCAGCAACACCTCAGCCATCGCATCCAGTCGCCGCTTGTATTCCTGCCAGCGGGGCATGTGGCGGTCCAGGAGGCTGTAGAAGCGGGGGCTGTGGTTGTGTTCGGCGTGGTGGACCAGCTCGTGCAGAACGACATAGTCGATACACTCACGCGGGGCCTTGATGAGGAATGGGTTTAGGCGAACAGTGCCATCGGTTGAGCAGCTGCCCCATCGCTTGTCAGTCTCGATGAGGTGGAACGGGGGATTGGTCTCGATCCATGGCAGGGCCTCTGAGACGGCGTTGAGGCGGGTCTTGAGGTAAGCCTGGGCTCGCACCTTGTACCAGCCCCTGAGACGCCCTCTAATGGCCTGTGAGTCCGTGTTCTCGGTCCTCACCTCCATGGTGCCACGATAGAGCCTGACGGACCTGTCAGGCTTGGCGACAGGGATGACCTTCAGGACATGCCGCCGACCGAGATAGTGCACCTGTTCGCCGCTGACATAGGACCGGGGGAGGACATGGGTGAACCGTTCACGGGCTTCCTGAACGTTCCAGTAGATCCAACCGGCTCGCTTGCTGACGGCTTCCCGGATGCGTTGGGCATCGGTTCCCTCGGGGGTATCGACGACGACCGATCCGTCGTGCTCGACATGGATGGCGACCTTTCCCGAGCGCCCAGCCTTGAACCGCACTTCGTAGGGAATGCGCTCGTTCCCATAAGCAAGGACCCAGTCGCTCACGTCAGCTGTCTTCACGCCCAGCGCCGCGTCTGACGATTTCAAGGACACGCGAGAGAATTCCTTCTGCCAGCTCCATGCCGCCGCCATAGGTTCTGAAGTAGCGCGGCAGCAGCTTCTGCCGTATCTCCTTCATGGCATTCTCCGGGTCAAGGGAGTGGGACGCAATCGCGGACTGGACGATGCCGTCGATGTGGATGGCTTCGTCGATCAGATGGTCCTCTCCCTTCTCCTTGACCGTTCCCTCGGGCAGAGCCTGCAGGAGAGCACCATAGTAGGCCCTGTGGTGGCGGTTGTCAGCGATCCTGTCGGGAATGCCCGGAGCCTGCCCCGTCTTGACGTGCTCCTCCAGATCCTTCAGCAGGACATACTGCTTGTGCGGATGGTCGAAGAGGTCCGCCGCTTCCCGAATGGCCTTCTTGAGCAGCTCGGAGAAGGCTGCCTGCGCATAGGGGTCTTCAGCCAAGTCCTGTTCTATCGTCCGCGTCAGGCGCGACTTGATGAGATCGGCTTCTGTCCGTGTCTTCTCGTCGCTCCAGCTCTCCGGATCATCGAGCGAATAGCTTGCCTGTCCGTCTTCAGCAAACCCCGTGATGTCGATGACACCCTCGCTATCCTTGACTCCAATGCCGATCACCTGCTTGTCGATCAGGTCGCGGATCTGCTTCTCGTAGGCCGAGAAGTCCACCGTCTCCTGGCTGGCCTGCTTGGCCCAGATACGCAGCTCGGTGAACCACCTGAGGTCGCTCTTGTAGGTCGCAATCTTCTTCTCGCCGACGGCGCTGTCCTCGAAGAAACTGCGGGTGGAGAGGGCGAGCTTCAGGCACATGCCGAACTCAGACAAGGCCGCGTAGAAATCGTCCCGAACCTTCTGGTGCCTGTCGAAGTTCTCGCCCGCTTCATTGATCTCGACTTTGGGAACGAGGACACGGCGGAACTGCTCCATGTCCTGCCTGTTCTGCACATCCTTGAAGATCGCCCAGAGATCGCGGTGGAGCACGGGCAAGCGTTTGTACTCGCTGGAGACGTTCTCGTAGAGGCCGATTAGGTCGTCGATCTCGTAGCCGCCCTGGGTTCGCTCGGCGAGGTCTTGATAGGCGGTCAGGGACGTGTCCAGCTCCTTCAGGATGCCGCGATAGTCAATCAGGTAGCCGTATTTCTTATCCTCGTGCAGGCGGTTCACGCGGGCAATGGCCTGCAGCAGATTGTGTTCCCTCAGGTACTTGTCGATGTAGAGAACCGTGTTGCGCGGCTCGTCAAAGCCCGTCAGCAGCTTGTCGACGACGATGAGGATGTGCGGCCCACCATCAGTTCCGAAATCCCTCAGGACTTCTTTCTCGTAGCCCTCGGCGCCTGCTGGATTTTTGGCGACTGTCGCGGCCCACCACTTCTGCACTTCGGGCGAGTTGGCCGCGCTGGTGTCCTCATGGCCTTCCCGTGTGTCGGGCGGGGAGATGATCACGGCACTCTCAACAAGCCCCAGCGCATCGAGGGCCGCCTTGTAACGGATCGCCGAGAGCTTGCTGTCCGTGGCGAGCTGCGCCTTGTGGCCAAGGTCTTTCCAGTTGCGGGAAAAGTCCTCGGCGATGTCGAGCGCGATGCAGGTGATGCGCTGGTCGGCCCCATAGATCGTCCCCTTGGTCGAGAACTTCTTCTTGAGATCCGCCCTCTGGTCGTCGCTGAGGTTGGTCGTTCTCGCCTCGAACCAGGCATCGACGGCCCGGTCGTTGATCTCGAGCTCCGGCTGCCGCTCTTCATAGAGCAGAGGGGCCACCGTTTTGTCCTCGACTGCCCGCTGCATTGTGTAGGCGTGGAGGATCGGGCCAAACTTGTTCTGGGTCTTGTCGTCCTTCAATAGCGGCGTTCCGGTGAAGGCGATGAAGGCAGCATTTGGTAGGGCCTTGCGCATGCGCTCATGGCTTTCCCCGCCGTGGCTCCTGTGGCCCTCGTCCACCAGCACGATCAGGTCGGACGAGTCGTTGTGGCATTCGGGATAGGACGCCGCAGATGTGAACTTTTGCAGCAACGTGAACATGATCCGTTCGGTGCCGGAACCGATCCGCTTGGCGAGATCACGTCCCGACTGCGCCTTGGCCTTCGCACCTTCCTTCTTGGTGGCCATAGCCGACCCGAAGGCTCCTCCGGACATGAAGGTATTGGCGAGTTGCCGCTCAAGGTCCGTCCTGTCGGTGATGACGATGGTGCGGCAGTTGGCAAGCTCAGAGCGGAGCAGCAGGGCCTTCAGCAGGAACACCATGGTATAGGACTTGCCGGAACCTGTGGTGTGCCAGATGACGCCGCCTTCGCGGCCTCCTG
>NZ_JAILWL010000255.1 GCF_025698965.1 Roseibium sp. | reverse complement strand
GACCAGAAATGCTCCACCGGGCCAATCGGACGGCAAATGGAAAATCTGGCCGACAAGCGCCATGCCGCCGATAAAGACGAGTGTGGCGAATCCGGTCAACAGATCCGAAATCCCCTTTCGCCCTTTCGCGGCCGCCCAGCCGGCCAGTCCGTGGCTGGACACAAGCAATCCGGCGATCCCGACAAGTTTGACCGATTTGGGAATTGCCCCCCAATTGGCCGCGATAAAGGCAATGACAGCCAGCGCGACGCACACCATACCGATCCCGGCCAGCGCCATCGGCAGTCTTGAGCGTCCGTCGTCCTGGTCCTGCTCCTTCAGGATTTCTGCAGCACCTGCAGAGCCAACCCAGCCTTTGGCGACCCAGACTTCAAGATCGTCTTTCAATCGTTTTTTGTAAGCCCAATCGAACATTCAAATCCGGTCTTTGCTTTTTTCAAACTGTAGCGCAGCAGCGCCCTGCTTCCCAGAATTCTCTCATCCCGTTTCTGGTCTCACCTGCTCTTAAGAGCATTTTGTGTTCGTGAAGCGGCAAGCAACGATCAGGCGCATCCGCACATGCTGGACTGATGCTTTCTATCACCTTCCCTAAAGGTCAGGGCTTGCCGAGATCAGTGAAATTGGTATTCTTACCTACACACTAATGATTAGCTTAAAATGCTATCGAATTAGATTCGATGCCCAAGTCGCAGTTTGTGTTGAAGATCCTGGATCAGAGCCTAACTCCAAAACAATCCAGGGGGGCTCTGTGGGGCGTCCGAGAGGCCCGGACGCCCCTTTCAATTCAGTCAGTCTGCCGTCAGTCTGCCGGTTCTTCAGATTTTTTCGAAACCGCACTCGGTTTGCGAGGTGCGGCCGCTTTGCGAGTAGCCTTGTTGTTGTTTGCAGGCTTGCGAGGTGTCGCTTTGGCCGAATCCTGACGAGATGCTCGCGCTGTTGAAGCACTCCGCCGGGAGCCTTTTTCGTCTTTCTGGATCGCTTTTTCTTGTGTGGTCGAAGCCAAAGCAGCCTTGAAACCAAATGCCAACGGGTCTTCGGTTATGTCACCGAAATCGGACGGCAGCCCCAGTACCTCGTGAAACTTCCGCAGCATTTCAACCGTGTGCGGATCCATCTCGCTGATGGCCCCGGGCACATAACGAACGATTTTTGAAGCCAGTTCCCGCTCTTGACGTGTCTTGAGGAGTGCCGGCAGCGTGTCGACAGCCTTTTCCGGTGCAAACTCAACAATCAACGTCTGTTCCTGAAGAATGAAGCTGCGTTGTTCCTGGGTGAGCGAACTGAAGGGTTCGTCCTGGTTCAACAGACGGGAAGATCTCTCCAATCTATCCCGTCGGACATTGCCCCTGCTTTCCGCCAGCAGGATCAGCATCCTGACGACCGCCTCGCAGAAACCACCCTGGTCGACATGCATCAGGGCCGCCTGGACCGGTGGAAGGCTTCTCAACTCTTCCTTGCGTTTCAGCGTTCGGCCTGGTTGAAAATTACGGCCGAACCATCTCATGTAGGGAATGCCCCAGATGGAAAAGAACAGACCTTCATAGGCTGCGTCCCGCACATCCCGGAAGACATCCATCGATTGCTCGATGAGGGCTGCATTGGCTTGTTGCAGCTCCAGGAACGGATTGCCCTCTTCTGCCGGCTCTCTTTCCTCCCTCACCCGCTCAGCCAAGCCCGGAAGCCAGCCGAGAAAGGGGTTCATGCTGGACCAAACCGAATGCTGAACCCTCAAGGGATGGGTCTTGCGACGCAATTCGGCACCTTGTTCCGTAGTCCCTGCCTGCACGAACGGGCGGACACAGACATCGTAGAATTCCGCTTGCTGTTCGGAATGCCGGGCCACCGCGGCAAACGGAATTTCGTCTTCCCTGCCGTCGTCGAGCGTTCTGAGATCTTCCATTTTCCGTTCATGAAAGCTCACCGTGAAAGAGCGGTCGAGAAGATCTCCCTGATAGTCATCGATGGACATCTCATAGAGCCCGGGTGCGAGCGCCTCGATCGTCTTGAGTGTCGACGTCACCTCGGTATGTTCTTTCTTGGCAATTTTCGACGAAACGAAAATGCCAAGATGCCCGACCTGATCGTGAACCATATAGATGATCCGTTGACCCCGGATCGCGATCTCGCGCTCGTCGGTGTAATTGTCGACAATCCAGTTCAACGCTTGCTGCGGCGGCGTGATATTGTCGCCCCAACTTGCAAACACGATGATCGGCGCCTGAATCTGCTTGATATCGACATTTCGGCCCGGCTCTAGTTGAGCTTCATTCTTTGACAGTTTGTTGCCGACAAAAAGCTGCTCGACGATCCACTTCATTTCCGCTTCGTTCAGAAGGAAGTATCCGCCCCACCAGCGTTCGAAATCGAGGAAACGCTGCGGCTCGGTGTCTATCTTTGAAAAGAGATCGTAGTATTTGCCGAAATAGTTCCGCCCTGGATTGAGCAATTCGAAATTCTGGACGATGTCGGCACCATCGAACACACCATGACCGAGGTCGGAACTGTACATCGCATTGATGGTTCCGCCCAGAAGACCACCATTGTAGCGCATCGGGTTTTCGCCGATGCGGCCGGACCAGGTCGCAACCGGTGCTCCGTTCAAAACAATCGGTCCGGTGAGATCCGGATTCGAGGCAGCGAGCAACAACGTTGCCCAGCCACCCTGGCAATTGCCGGTGACAATCGGTTTGGGTGCTTCGGGATGCTGCTCCATCACCTTGCGTACAAAGGCGGCCTCCGCTCTGGTGACATCGGCAAGGGTTTGCCCCTTTTCCGGCTCACGTCGGAAGGCAACGAAATAGACCGGGTGGCCATCGCGCAGCGCAACCCCGACCTGGCTGTCGGGCTTGAAGCCGCCGATACCTGCGCCATGGCCCGCACGCGGATCGATGATTATGTATGGCCGTTTCCAGGATTTCGGCTCGCGGAAATGTGCATCCTTGGGCGGAATGATCTTCAAAAGCACATAGTTACAGGGTCTGGGCAGGTCCGCACCATCCAGAACCTTTTCGTAATCGTAGATCAGAACCGGTGGACAACCGGCGTCCTCATGTTCGAGAAAGTTGTCCCCCCGCTGCCGAAGCGTATCCATGGTCAGCACCAGCCGCTGTGCGGCGTCTTTCCAATAGGATTCCCAGGCAGCGGCCAGTGCCCCGGTTCCCTGCACCTGACCGATGCTCATCAACGCATTGCTGTAATCCGACATGTTTTTTTGCAAGCGGTTCTTGTGAGCGTCGCTCATCTTGACAAAATGCTCGGTCATTTCGAGCCCCAGCGTCCCGGTAACGTTGGATAGCTCGGTTGCCTGTGCTTCAAGCGCGGTAAGCCGTTCGGAAGGAGACCAGGCAGTTGCGTCGGTCAGCGCGTTCAGGAACAGAGCGTCAAAAATGTCCTTCATCAGGACCTCCTGTCAAACAATGCTGTAGCCACCGTCTATGGGATGAATTCCACCGGTTACGTTGAAGGCTTCCCGGCTCGCCAAGAAGGCGGCGTAAGCGCCGACATCCTCAATTGTTGCCAGATGATGAGTGGGCGCACGCTCGGCCGCATCGTAGAGCAGCTCGTCAAATTCTGCGATTCCTGACGCGGCGCGGGTCTTGAGCGGTCCCGGTGACAGAGCATGGACGGAAATGCCCTTGGACCCGAGCTCCGCTGCTGCGTAGCGGGTGGCAGCTTCGAGAGCGGCCTTGACCGGCCCCATAACACCATAATTCTCCACTACCCTTTGAGCTCCCAAAAAGGACACTGTCATGCAGGTCCCGCCCTGAGGCATCAGCGGTTCGGCCTTGCGCACCAGCCTAAGAAAGGAATGGACAGAAACATCCATGGCGAGGCCGAACCCGTCGGCTGAACAGTCAACCACCCGGCCGTGCAAGTCTTCCTTTTTGGAAAAGGCAATCGAGTGCAGCAGAGTGTCGAGCTTGCCCCATTTTTCCGCAATGTCCACAAAGAGCGCATCGAGCTGCGATTGGTTCCGGACATCCAGTGGCGCGCAGATTTCGGCCCCCAGCTGCTCGGCCAGCGGGCGTACGAACGGTTCAGCCTTTTCATTCAGATAAGTCACCGCGATATCCGCACCCTGCGCCCTGAATGCCTTTGCGCAGCCATAGGCAATGGACTGATCGTTGGCTACGCCGACGACAAGTGCCTTTTGTCCGGTCAAATCAAACATGGGTTCTTCATTTCCCAAGAGGCTTGCGCCGAGGAATGTTACGTCTTGCGGTTTCGCGTCCTCTCAGAAAATTCTGACGCAACCGCAACCTGCTTTGCAGTGCAGCATAAACCTTGTGACGAAATAATGACTTTTCAAGGGATACGTCGACAGAACATTTGAAATTGTCCCGAAAACCATGGGCTGCTGGGGTCAGATGTGAAAGAACGGCGCTCCGAATTGTTTCGAAGCGCCGTTCCAGATTTCAGGAATTAGACCTGTTCAGATCACTTCAGATCGAAGCGGTCCGCATTCATCACCTTCACCCAGGCCTTGGCGAAGTCCCTGACGAACTTCTCCTTGTTATCGTCCTGGGCATAGACTTCCGACAGGGCCCGAAGTTCGGAATTGGAGCCGAAAATCAGGTCGACGCGGGTGGCGGTCCATTTCAGATCACCGGATTTGCGATCACGACCTTCAAAGATATCACCGGTCTCGGAGGTCGGTTTCCACGAAGTGCCCATATCTACCAGATTGACGAAGAAGTCATTGCTGAGCGTGTCGGTCTTGTCGGTGAAGACACCATACTTGGAACCGCCATGGTTGGTTCCAAGGACACGCATGCCTCCGACCAGAACCGTCATTTCCGGCGCGGTCAATGTCAGCAACTGTGCCTTGTCGACCAGCATTTCTTCTGCAGTCGTGGCATATACGGCCTTCTGGTAGTTGCGGAAACCATCGGCTTCCGGTTCCAGCGGTTCAAAGGATCCGGCATCGGTCTGATCCTGGCTTGCATCCATACGACCTGCGACAAACGGCACGGAGATGTCGTGCCCTGCGTTCTTTGCAGCCTGTTCGATGGCCGCGGAACCACCCAGGACAATCAAATCGGCCAGCGACACTTTCTTGCCGCCACTTGCGGACCCGTTGAAATCACTCTGGATACCTTCCAGAGTTTCCAGCACCTTGGCGAGTTTCGCCGGTTCGTTGGCTTCCCAGTCTTTTTGCGGAGCCAGGCGAACGCGGGCACCGTTGGCGCCACCGCGCTTGTCCGAGCCACGGAACGTGGAGGCGGACGCCCAGGCAGCCGACACGAGTTCAGAGACCGACAGGCCGGAGGCAAGGATCTTTGCTTTCAGGGCGGCGATATCAGTATTATCCACCAGGGCGTGATCCACGGCGGGAATCGGATCCTGCCAGATCAGGTCTTCTGCCGGAACTTCTCTGCCGAGATAAAGGACTTTCGGTCCCATGTCGCGGTGGGTCAGCTTGAACCAGGCGCGAGCGAAAGCCTCGGCCAACTGGTCGGGGTTTTCATGGAACCGCTTTGAGATCGGGCCATAGATCGGATCCAGTTTCATCGCCATGTCGGCCGTGGTCATGATGATCGGCACCTTTTTGTTCGGATCTTCCGGATCCGGAGCCATGTCCGCTTCCTTCAGGTCCTTAGGTGTCCACTGCCAGGCCCCGGCCGGGCTCTTGACGAGTTCCCAATCATAACCGAACAGCACATCGAAAAAACCGGTGTCCCATTTGGTCGGGTCCGGTGTCCAGGCTCCTTCGATACCGGACGTAATGGTATCGCGTCCTTTGCCTGATCCATATGTGCTGATCCAGCCAAGGCCCATTTCCTGCAAAGGCGCGGCTTCCGGATCCGGACCGACATGGGCCGCATCGCCTGCCCCATGGGTCTTACCGAAGGTATGCCCACCCGCCGTCAGGGCGACCGTTTCCTCATCGTTCATCGCCATCCGCGCGAATGTCTCGCGAATGTCGCGACCGGAGGCAAGCGGGTCAGGATTTCCGTCCGGTCCTTCCGGGTTCACATAGATAAGCCCCATCTGTACGGCTGCCAGCGGATTTTCCAGATCGCGTTCGCCCGAATAGCGGCTGTTCGGCTTGTCGCTGGTCGCCAGCCATTCGGTTTCGGATCCCCAGTAGATGTCTTCTTCCGCATGCCAGACATCTGCGCGCCCGCCGCCGAACCCAAAGGTTTTGAAGCCCATGGATTCGAGCGCTGCGTTACCGGCCAGGATCAACAGGTCTGCCCAGGAAAGCTTGTTGCCGTATTTCTGTTTGATCGGCCAGAGCAGCCGGCGCGCCTTGTCCAGGTTGCCATTGTCTGGCCAGCTGTTGAGCGGTGCGAACCGCTGCGTGCCTGTTGAGCCACCGCCGCGTCCGTCAGCGGTCCGATATGTGCCGGCGCTGTGCCAGGCCATACGGATGAAAAGACCGCCATAATGACCATAGTCCGCAGGCCACCAGTCCTTGCTGTCGGTCATCAGTGCATAAAGATCCTGTTTGACTGCGGCCAGATCAAGTTTCTTGAACTCTTCCGCGTAGTTGAACCCCGCATCCATCGGATCGGACAGCGACGAATTCTGACGCAGGATGTTGAGGTTCAACTGGTTTGGCCACCAATCCCGGTTGGACCGGACCCCGAATGTCGCTGCAAGCGGCTGACCATGCATCACGGGACATTTGCCGGTTTTATCTGTTGGTGCGTCCATAATTCTCTCCACTGTCCTAATTAAAGTATTTGAGTAGCGGGGCTGCGTGAGAGGAATGTGAATTGCTGCGGCGGCAGATCTGAAGCCACAGTATTCCACCCATTTTTTTGTAGCAGCTCAACTCCTTCAATCATTCCGAATTTCGTGGCGCAAGAACGCTTAATCCCGCGATCGCTGTCGGGCAACCGGCTGGTATCGGCGTCTGCAGATTAGAAGTTATCAAAACAACACGATCAGAAGAAGTTGAATTTTCTGATCGGATTGATAGTTATTTCTTATGATAAACATTACCCTGAAACAGCTTCGCTATTTTGAGGCGCTTGCGCGGCATCGCCATTTCGGACGAGCGGCGGAAGCCTGCGCAATTTCGCAACCCGCGCTGTCCATGCAGATTAAGGAAATGGAAGACGTTCTGGGCGCCGCGCTATTCGAACGCAGTGCACGGCAGATCCGCCTGACCCAATTCGGTGAAGTTGCCGCTGAACGCGCACGCGACATCCTGCGCGCAGCAGACGAGCTCGGCGATCTGGCCAGGGCCTCTCGGGAACGGCTTGTCGGACGGTTGCGGGTCGGCGTCATACCGACAATTGCCCCTTACCTTTTACCGAAAGTCATGACTGATCTTTCTGCACGTTATCCGGAATTGGAAATCCATGTTCGGGAAACGGTAACCCCGAAACTGATCCAGGAACTCAGCGATGGCCAGCTGGACACGGCGATCGTGGCCCTTCCCGTTTCTGAAGGCACACTTGCCGAAACGCCTCTGTTTCACGAAAATTTTGTTCTCGTGAGATCCGCCAAGGAAGCAAATGCGCCTCTTCCCAATGCGGATTCGCTTCGGGAGATGCGATTGTTGCTGCTGGAGGAAGGTCATTGTTTCCGGGACCAGGCCCTTTCCTTTTGCAATATGCCGTCCGGGCCTCCACGCGAAGTTCTGGATGCCAGTTCTCTTTCAACACTTGTGCAGATGGTCAGTGCCGGCATGGGTGTCACCCTGATCCCGGAAATGGCCGTTCCGGTTGAAACCAGGTCGGCATCGGTTTCAATTTCGCGCTTTGAAGCGCCTGAACCTGCACGCACGGTCGGCATGGTCTGGCGAAAGACCAGCCCACTTGCGAACCAGTTGACGGAAATTGCAGACGTCGTCAGACAATGCGCCTGAGAACAACCCGGATTTCTGTGACACGACGTCCTAGCGACACTGCGCAAGACACCTAACGCCGCCAGAACGTTACGATCCCCAGTCCTGCCATAACCACAGCCAGCCCCAGCAACACGGCCCGTGCATCGTCCCCTGCCGCAAAGAGTGCCACGACCAGTCCAGCGAGCGGTTGGGACAGATTGTTCATGCAGATGATGACGCCTGTGGTCTTGCCGAAGTCTTCAGCCGGAATGATTTCCTTACGCAGAGTGCGGACGTAGATGTTGAACATCTTGTCGAAACCGGCGATCAACAAAAACCCGGCCGCATAGACAAGGGGATGCGCACCTGTCCCGGTCAGAATCGCACCAACGCAGATCAGACTGTAGGCAGACAGGCCAAGCGTTTTCAGCCTCAGATGCACATGCGCCGTCAAGGTCAGCACAACCAAAGTCGCCAGCGCACCGCCCACCTGCAGCCAGGCATAGATCTGTTCGCTTTGGGAAAAAAAGCCGGTCATCATGGCTGCAGCGGTCGCCAGAGTCGCACCAATGATGAGGTTGACACCTGCAGCTTGCAGGATCGCTCGTGTCAATCCCGGCAATTTCCAGACGAGAACAAGTGCCGTTTTGAGATCTTCAATCGGATGACGTCGCTGCAGATTTTCCGGCATCACTTGCATCCGCGACTGCCCCGGCCAGAGGATGAACGCGATATCTGCAAGGACAAACAAGACTGTTGCGACGATAACAACAGCTTCCCAGGGCCAGAGCACCATCAGATAGGCGGCAGTCAGAGGCCCGAGCACAACTCCCATCTGGGACGACAGCTGGCCGTAGCTGGCCACTTTCTCAAATCTCTGGTCGGCAAATGCGCGCACAAGCACCATTTCCAGCGCCAGCATGCCTTGCGTTGTCAGAATACCGACAACTGCGGACAAGCCGATCAGCCACCAGACACCGCCAAAGGCAATCTGCCCGGCAATGCCAACGACACACGCCACGGCCCGCAGGATGCGGCTGATCCGCAAAAGCAGAATCGGAGAAACCCTGTCACACAGGATCCCGGCGACCGGGAAGGTCAGATAGCGCGGCAGGGTTTCGAAAAAGAAGGCAAGGCCGGACCAGGCGACATTGCCAGTAATCTGGAAAATGACCAGCGGAACCAGAAACAGCAATATCTGGTCCGCCAGGACCGTCAGAAACATGGACGCGAAAAAGGCGCGGTCGCGGACAAGCATGGAAGGCTTTCAGGCGTGCGGCATAGGCAGGAACCAATGTCCTACCACCACCCCACCTTTACAGCAAGCCGCTCAATTCAGCCATTTCAATCGATTTAGAATTCTTATCCCGACAAGCGCCGATAATTGCTAGGTCTTCCTGG
>NZ_JAILWL010000254.1:0-5000 GCF_025698965.1 Roseibium sp. | reverse complement strand
TGTAGGCGCAGCGAAAGCGAGTCTGAATAGGGCGTTTTAGTTCGTTGGATTAGACCCGAAACCGAGTGATCTAGCCATGGCCAGGTTGAAGGTGCGGTAACACGCACTGGAGGACCGAACCCACGCCTGTTGAAAAAGTCGGGGATGAGCTGTGGCTAGGGGTGAAAGGCCAATCAAACTCGGAAATAGCTGGTTCTCCGCGAAATCTATTTAGGTAGAGCGTCGGATGAATACTCTCGGGGGTAGAGCACTGGATGGGCTATGGGGGCTTACCGCCTTACTGATCCTAACCAAACTCCGAATACCGAGAAGTACTATCCGGCAGACACACAGTGGGTGCTAACGTCCATTGTGGAGAGGGAAACAACCCTGACCGCCAGTTAAGGTCCCTAAGTTATGGCTAAGTGGGAAAGGATGTAGAACTCCCAAAACAACCAGGATGTTGGCTTAGAAGCAGCCATCATTTAAAGAAAGCGTAACAGCTCACTGGTCTAAATAAGGGGTTCCGCGCCGAAAATGTACCGGGGCTCAAGCCATACACCGAAACTGCGGGTGCATCTTTAAGATGCGCGGTAGCGGAGCGTTCTGTAAGTCTGCGAAGGGAGACCCGTGAGGGCTCCTGGAGATATCAGAAGTGCGAATGCTGACATGAGTAACGATAAAGAGTGTGAGAGACACTCTCGCCGAAAGTCCAAGGGTTCCTGCGCAACGCTAATCGGCGCAGGGTTAGCCGGCCCCTAAGGCGAGGCCGAAAGGCGTAGTCGATGGGAATGCAGTTAATATTCTGCAGCTTGGTGGTAGTGACGGATGCAGTGTGTTGTATCTCCTTATTGGATTGGGGGTGCAGCGAATGTGTTCCAGGAAATAGCTCCACCGTATAAACCGTACCCGAAACCGACACAGGTGGACTGGTAGAGAATACCAAGGCGCTTGAGAGAACTATGCTGAAGGAACTCGGCAAAATGCTCCCGTAAGTTCGCGAGAAGGGAGACCTCAGTTCGGGCAACCGGATTGGGGTGGCACAGACCAGGGGGTGGCGACTGTTTATCAAAAACACAGGGCTCTGCGAAGCCGCAAGGCGACGTATAGGGTCTGACGCCTGCCCGGTGCTGGAAGGTTAAGAGGAGGTGTGCAAGCACCGAATTGAAGCCCCAGTAAACGGCGGCCGTAACTATAACGGTCCTAAGGTAGCGAAATTCCTTGTCGGGTAAGTTCCGACCTGCACGAATGGCGTAACGACTTCCCCGCTGTCTCCAGCATAGACTCAGTGAAATTGAATTCCCCGTGAAGATGCGGGGTTCCTGCGGTCAGACGGAAAGACCCCGTGCACCTTTACTACAGCTTCACACTGGTATTCGTCACGACATGTGTAGGATAGGTGGTAGACGTTGAAACAAGGGCGCCAGCTCTTGTGGAGTCACCCTTGAAATACCACCCTTGTCGTCATGGATATCTAACCGCGGTACAACAATATCCGGGACCGTGTGTGGCGGGTAGTTTGACTGGGGCGGTCGCCTCCCAAATGGTAACGGAGGCGCGCGAAGGTGGGCTCAGAGCGGTCGGAAATCGCTCGTTGAGTGCAATGGCATAAGCCTGCCTGACTGCGAGACTGACAAGTCGAGCAGAGACGAAAGTCGGCCATAGTGATCCGGTGGTCCCTCGTGGAAGGGCCATCGCTCAACGGATAAAAGGTACGCCGGGGATAACAGGCTGATGATGCCCAAGAGTCCATATCGACGGCATTGTTTGGCACCTCGATGTCGACTCATCACATCCTGGGGCTGGAGCAGGTCCCAAGGGTTTGGCTGTTCGCCAATTAAAGTGGTACGTGAGTTGGGTTCAGAACGTCGCGAGACAGTTCGGTCCCTATCTGCCGTGGGTGTAGGAGAATTGAGAGGATCTGTCCCTAGTACGAGAGGACCGGGATGGACGTACCTCTGGTGGACCTGTTGTGGCGCCAGCCGCATTGCAGGGTAGCTATGTACGGAAGGGATAACCGCTGAAAGCATCTAAGCGGGAAACCCACCTCAAAACAAGTTCTCCCTGAAGAGCCGTGGAAGACCACCACGTCGATAGGAAGCGTGTGGAAGTGCGGCAACGCATGAAGCTTAGCTTTACTAATAGCTCGTTCGGCTTGATCCTCTCATTAGTCAATGTTCATCTTTACTTGCGCTACCGCCCTTCGGGCTACTTGAGCGCTTTGAAAAGATCATGCGGTTTTGTTCTCACGGACGTACCGGTCCTAACGGACCTGTCCTGCGAACCACGCGGCCTGACCGGCCGGCGCGCACTTGCGCTTGCGGAGCAAAGCTCCGGAACGTGCCAAACCGAAATCGATCAATAATTAAGAAAAGACCAGTGTTCTCAAAGCCTTCAGGCTCCAGATCCGCAAGGAAAAGGGCCCGGACCGAAGGGTCCGCAAGGCCGACCGGCCGCCGCGCATGTTTGCGCGCCCCGTCCGGAGGTTAGGGCGAAGCCCGATCAACCGTGAGGACATACAAAAAAGACCAGTTCACAACAAACTGCGCTTCGCCGGCCTGGTGGCCCCAGCGGGGAGCCCCCACCCGATCCCATCCCGAACTCGGCCGTGAAACTCCCCAGCGCCAATGGTACTGCATCTTAAGGTGTGGGAGAGTAGGTCGCTGCCAGGCCTGCAAAACGCAGTTTGATGAAATCTCTCAACGATGAAACCTCTCACCGGTGAAAACCGGAGCCCAGCACCTCAGAGCTAAAAAGCACCAGAGTGCTGGCACCGTGGAGCAGTCCCCGTTTGCCCGCAGGCGCAAAGCGCCGAGGACAAACAAAACAAAAATGAAGGGCTGAAAACCGGACGCTGACAGGCCCCGGAACCACGGTGAAAAACCAATAACGCGGGATGGAGCAGCCCGGTAGCTCGTCAGGCTCATAACCTGAAGGTCGCAGGTTCAAATCCTGCTCCCGCAACCAACAAACAGCCGCCCCAAGGGCGGCTTTTTTGTTGGTAACGGACACAGATTTGAACATGACGGGGTCCCCGTAAGGAGGGCAAAGCCCGACGCAGAAGGGGCAAAAATGCTCAAATCCTGCTCCCGAAACCAAATAAAAAAAAGCCCGGCCGGGAAACCGGCGGGCTGTTGGTGGTTGGACCGTGCAAGACAGTGACTGCCTGCTGAAGGATGCTATGCTTCCAAAATGAACTCGGCACATCTTGATCCGAGCATCATTGCAGGTGCGTTGGTGTTGCCGGCATTGATGTCCGGGACCGCCGACATGTCACATACTCGAAGACCATCCACCCCCCGAACGCGCATCCGTGCGTCCAGAACCGCCAATTCGTCGCTGTCAGCGCCCATTTTTGCAGTCCCTGCCGGATGGTAGTTTGTTTTGACGAATCTCTTGCAATGCCGTCTGAGCGCTGCGTCCGATGTGTCGGTTGGATCGGGGATCGCAATCTTTTCCAAATGTGAAGCAAGGGGATCGGAACGGAAGGCCTCCAGAAAGAACCGCTGACCGGCGATCATTTCCTTCATGTCCTCTTCTTCCTTCAGAAGGTTCGGGCATACGATCGGCATTTGTGCCGGATCCTGCGACGCCAGTTTCACGTGACCGCGCGATTTGGGTTTGACCACAACCGTCGTGACTGTAACGCCGTACCCGTCCTGAAGTTCTGTCTGTGCATCCCGGTCCAGATAAACGATCGGAACACAAAAAGCCTGAATTGTGGGCGGTTTTTCACGGCAGGTCGGGTTTACGAATGCACCTGCTTCAACGCCGGCCGAGGTCACAGGGCCACTGCCAAAAATCTTGAACTGCAGGCCGTTCCACAGCATGCGCCAGCCTTCACCCTGGCGATAGTAGCCGTGTGGTCCATTGGCGTAGGCGGTGATCGGCACTTCGGGATGATCGATCAGGTTCTGACCCACGCCGGGCAATGAGGCTTCGACCTTGATGCCGTGGCCTTTGAGATGTTCGGCGCATCCGACACCCGATAGCATGAGGATCTTCGGAGTTATCAGGGCGCCTGCCGCCAGAATGACCTCACCTTCGGCACGAACCGTGTGCATGCCGGTCGGATCACGGTAGATCACGCCGACGGCGCGGCCGTTCTCGATAATTACCTTTTCAACGGAAGCCTGGAGCTTAAGGGTGAGCTTCGGGTCCTTTTTGAGTGGCTCCAGAAAGGCATAGGCCGTGGAGCTGCGGCGTCCGTTCCTGTTTGTGAATTGATAGAAACCGACGCCTCTTTGGGAAGGGCCGTTGAAGTCGGTGTTATAGGGCTCGCCGAGGGTCTGAACCGCCTGGACGAACCAGCGGGACATGGTGTCGATGTATCCGGGATCGGACACTTTCACTTCCCCGGAAGTTCCGTGAAGTCCCCCCGACAGTCTGTTGTTGGCTTCCATCCCGGTGAAATGCGGCAACACGTCGGTCCATGCCCAACCCGGGTTGTCGTTGTTTTCCCGCAGCTCCTCGTTCCAGCCATCGTAGTCGTCCGGCCGCCCGCGCATATAGACCTGTGCGTTGACTGAGGATCCGCCCCCCAAAACGTTTCCCTGCGGTATGTCATGTATCCGGTTGTCGAGATGTGGTTGCGGAACCGTCTTATGGTACCGCATGTATTTGGATCCCTTGATCATCTTGAAGATGCCCGGCGGCATGTCGAGCAACGGATGGCGGTGAGAGTAACCCGCTTCAAGCAATAGGACGCGCGCGTTTCCTTCGTTCACCAGCCGCGCAGCAGCAACCGCGCCGCCGGAGCCTCCACCGACGACAATATAGTCAAAAGCAGCAGTCATTCTTCTCCCCAATCGAACGTAACGCGCACGAATTCCCAGGCTGCTTTCAGGTGGTTTGTCAGCGCTTCCTCCGCTGCTGCGGGATCCCGTTCCAGGATTGCATCAAGGATTGCCTTGTGAGCGATGTAGTTCACTTCATTGCGCTCGGGCGACCTGAGCATCTGGTCCCACTGTGGGGCGAGCCAGGACGTGTACCCCTCATGAATGGCAGGGAAGATCGGATTT
>NZ_JAILWL010000253.1 GCF_025698965.1 Roseibium sp. | reverse complement strand
AGTCCGGCCGCCACGGCCTTTTCAGCCAACGTCTTGGTCGCGTCCGGATCAATCGAGGACATATCGATGATCAGCGTTCCAGGCCGGGCTCCGCCGGCAACACCGTTCTCACCGAAGACAGCAATATCGACGATCCGGGGAGAATTTAGACTCGTGATGACATAGTCCGCCTGACTGGCGGCCTCGGCCGCGGATGAGGCTGCCTCGGCACCACGTGCCACAAGCTCGGCAACTTTTTCGGCGTCCAGATCGAAAACCAACAGCCTGTTGCCTGTTTCCGCAAGGCGCGCGCCGATAGCACCGCCCATGGCACCAGCACCAATCAAAGCTACATTTTCAGTCATTACATTTTCCTTCGAATTCCGGCGAGCAATTCGGCGACCACCTGATCGGGTGTCTGGTCGATAGACGCCTTGACCGACAGCTCGTCCGGCTCTGGTGGCTCCAGTGTTTCCAGCTGGCTGTCCAGCAAGGCAAGGGGCATGAAATGTCCCTCCCTCAACTTCATTCGACTGCTCAGGACGTCCCGGGTTCCTTCCAGATAGAGAAAAGTCACCGGCCCGCCGGCTCTGTCGGCAATCCGTTCGCGATAGGCCCGCTTAAGCGCGGAACAGGCAATCACCGTCGGTTCGCTGGCGTCTTTCAGGCGCATGCCGACCCGGTCGAGCCAGGGTTCACGATCTGAATCATTGAGAGGTTCGCCGCGGCTCATCTTGGCAATGTTTTCTTCCGGATGCAGGTCGTCCCCATCAAAGAAACTCCCGCCGATCGCCCTGGCAAACCCCTGACCGATCTTGCTTTTGCCGCATCCGCTCACCCCCATGACGACAAAGGCCGACATCACAGACACGCTGAAATGCCACCGTCGACGAACACGGTGGTTCCGTTGACAAAGGATGAGGCATCGGACGAGAGGAAAATGCAGGTTCCCACGAGCTCTTCCACCTTGCCCCAGCGACCGGCAGGTGTGCGATTGGCAAGCCAGTCGCTGAATGCCGGATCGTTGACCAGTGCAGCGTTGAGCGGCGTATCGAAGTATCCAGGTGCAAGGCCATTACATTGAAGCCCGTGCTTTGCCCAGTCCGTCGCCATTCCCTTCGTCAGGTTCGCGACAGCGCCCTTGGTTGCCGTGTAGGGCGCGATGCCGGGCCGTGCGAGAGCTGTTTGAACCGAACAGATATTGACGATTTTCCCGGCCCCACGTCCAATCATATGACGGGCGACGGCCTGTCCGACATGAAACACGGATGCGATGTTGGTCTGCAAAAGGCGTTCGAACGCATCCGGTGGAAAATCCTCAAGCGGTGTCCTGTGTTGCATTCCGGCATTGTTGACCAGGATGTCGATGGAACCTGTTTCATTTTCAAATCGATCGACCGCTGCTCTCGCCGCTTCGTGGTTCGTAACGTCGAAAGACAATTCATGGATCGTATGGCCTTCCGACCTGAGGGCATCACCGGCTTCACGGAGCTTTGACTGGTCGCGGCCGTTCAAAATGATTTCCGCACCGGCCTGAGCCAGGCCGCGCGCGAGTGCAAAACCGATCCCCTGCGATGAACCGGTGATCAATGCCCGTTTTCCGGACAGGTCGAACAGAGCCAGGCTCATTTGATTTCCTTCTTCATGAAACGATTGACACTTTCTTTTGTTATGTTATCGATAACATTCATTGTCAACCCGCGGAGAGACCAAAATGATCAAACCCGACATTCTCCAGGTCGGACCTTATCCGGATTGGGACCAGATCCCTTTGGAGGAGAGCTTCATCATGCACAAACAATTCGAGGCTTCTGATCCGAAAGAGTATCTGAACTCGGTGGGAAAACGTATCCGCGGAATTGCCACGCGCGGTGAGCTGGGTGCAGACCGCGCGATGATCGAGGCATGCCCAAATCTGGAAGTCATTTCCATTTATGGTGTTGGCTTCGATGCAGTCGATCTTGATGCTTGCCGGGAACGCGGCATACGTGTCACGAATACCCCGGACGTGCTGACCAACGATGTTGCCGACCTCGGCGTTGCAATGATGCTCGCCCAGTCGCGCGGCATCCTCGGCGCTGAAACCTGGGTTCGGGACGGCAGCTGGCAATCCAAAGGGCTTTACCCGCTCAAACGCAGAATATGGGGCAGGAAAGCCGGCGTGCTCGGCCTTGGCCGGATCGGTTATGAAGTCGCCAAGCGCCTTGCCGGATTCGACTTGGACATTGCCTATTCCGACATCGCGGCAAAGGATTATGCACCGGACTGGACCTTTATTGCCGATCCTATGGAACTGGCACAACATTCCGACTTCCTGTTTGTCACGCTCGCCGCATCGGCAAAGACACGTCATATCGTCAACAAGCAAGTGATCGAAGCCGTCGGTCCGGAAGGCATGATCATCAATATCAGCAGGGCTTCGAACATCGATGAAGCCGCATTGCTGGACGCGCTGGAAGGTGGGAGGCTCGGGTCCGCCGCACTCGATGTTTTCGAAGGCGAGCCTGCTCTAAACCCCAGATTTTTGGACCTCAACAATGTGTTGCTGCAACCACACCATGCATCAGGCACTGTTGAAACCAGAAAGGCGATGGGTCAGCTGGTGCGAGACAACCTCAGCGCCCACTTCGCAGGCAAGGACCTGCTGACCCCTGTTTTGTGAGGCAGATATGAAATCGATCGTCATACACGCGGCTAAGGATCTTCGTATTGAAGACCGTGAGGAAACTCGGCCGGGCCCTGGTGAGGTTCAGATAAGATTGTCGACCGGTGGCATTTGCGGCTCCGATCTGCACTACTTCAATCATGGCGGCTTCGGTCCCATACGCCTGAAGGAACCGATGATCCTGGGCCATGAAGTTTCAGGTCATATCATGGCTCTTGGCGAGGGGGTATCGGGACTTGCGCTCGGGCAACTGGTCTCGGTGTCGCCATCGCGGCCCTGCCGGAATTGCCGGTTCTGCAATGAAGGCACCTACAACCAGTGCCTCAATATGCGCTTCTATGGCAGCGCGATGCCGTTTCCTCATATCCAGGGTGCATTTCAGCAGGTTCTCGTTGCCGAGGCCATTCAGTGTGCCCCGGCGGATGGGCTTTCCCCGGGAGAAGCTGCCATGGCCGAGCCTCTCTCTGTCTGCTTGCATGCAACCCGCAAAGCCGGCGACATGATGGGAAAGTCGGTTCTGGTCACCGGTTGCGGACCGATCGGCATTCTCTGCATTTTGGCCGCCCGCAGAGCCGGCGCAGACCTGATCGTCGCCACTGACCTGAGTGACTACACGCTTGCCAAAGCTCGGGAAGCCGGGGCGGATCTTGCTCTCAATATGTCTGCGGATCCAAACGGTCTCGAAAGGTTCATGCCGGACAAGGGCACATTTGACATTCTCTATGAGTGCTCCGGTGCAGCCCCTGCCCTTACTGCGGCAATCTCGGCCATGCGTCCGGGTGGAACAATTCTGCAGCTGGGCCTTGGTGGCGACATGTCTTTGCCGATGATGGCAATTACGGCAAAGGAACTCTCGCTGAAAGGCTCGTTCCGGTTTCACGAGGAGTTCTTCACGGCAGTCAGCCTGATGCAGAAAGGCCTGATAAACGTCAAGCCATTCATCACGCAGACCTTTCCGCTGGAAGATGCAGTTGCCGCATTCGAAATCGCCGGTGATCGCAACCAGGCGGTCAAGGCCCAGATTGCTTTCACCTGAGCGCAAGCCACTTGAAATCGTGGTTCTCGACCAGGTTCCTGAAACCCTGTTGAACACAGTCGGCCAGCGGCAAGTCCAGACCGCTGGCCTCGGCAAGCTTCATCGCATTGTCGATATCTTTCAACTGCGCAACCGATCTTCCACCTGGCACGAAATTTCCCGTGACCATGCGTTTGCCGTGAAGCTCCAGGATCCGGCTGTCCGCAAACCCGCCTTTTAGCGCATCCCGCAGCAATGCAATGTCACAGCCACCGGCTTGTCCCAGGCGCAGGCCTTCCGCAACAGCTCCAATCGTGGCTGCAACGATCAGTTGGTTGGCCAGCTTGGCAACCTGCCCGGCGCCGCATTCTCCAAGCAATGTCGGGCGGCCAAGTTCGGAAAATATCGACCCTGCCCTCTCAAAGGCCTCAGGTGTGCCTCCGACAAAAATACTCAGCGTTCCGGCTTCCGCGCCGACAACACCACCCGAAACCGGGGCATCGAGAAAAGCGTGCCCCTGCCTGGTCGCCAGCGCTGACAGTTTCCGGTCCGTATCAGGGTCTACCGATCCCATATCGATGAAGAGTGTTCCCCGCCTCGCGGCATCAAGACAGCCCTGCCGGGCAAGAATGTCGTAGGTGACCGGTCCGTCCAGCAGCATCGAAACAACAATGTCCGCGTCATTCACGGCTTCAAACGGCGTAGGCGCCACCTGGGCACAGTCGGACAAGGCATCTGATTTGGATTGCGTCCTGTTCCAGACGTGAAGATCATGCCCCGCATCCGCAAGCCGACGCGCCATTGGCGCTCCCATCAGTCCGGTTCCAAGAAACGCGACCTTCACGTTTCCGCTCCGATTGCCTGCAGACCGGCCAGGGCAACATCTCGATCCTGGACACCTGTTCCCGAACCCACCCCGATGCCGCCGACAAGGCAACCTTCGACGATGATCGGAAGCCCTCCTGGCAATCCGGTCACCTTTCCCTCCGTTGCCAGTCCGATCAAGGGTCGCACTTCATCGGGAATACACACGGTTTCCACGCCTATCGATGCGGCGGTCATCGCCTTTGCCAGCGCGCTCTTCCTGCTCAGAAACTTTGCCCCTGTCATGCGGATTTCCGCATGCAGTTCACCGCTCGCATCAACAATCACGATACATTGCGGTTGGCCAATCGCTTCAGCCTTTTCAACCGCAGCATTCAACATCGCCATCACGCCACGATGGGTCAGGTTTTTTGTTTCTCTCAGATAACTCATGTCGGGTTCCAATCAAATCAATTGTTATCGATAACATATCGACAGAAAAGAGTTTCGACAACACAAGATTAAGGCGAGATAAGACAGGATCAGTCCTAAAGTGCAGCCAAAGGCTTGATGCACCTCCGATCTGTAATTGGCATTCTATGACAACTTGCGAGCGGACATTTTTTGCCAAGGAACAGGTACCTGGATCACACCAGGGTCACCTCCACGGAACCAGCGAAAACCGGTCCATTGGAGATAGCATTCTTGTACGAGACCTTCGTTACGACGCCCTTCAGCTCTTTGCATTCCACATAGTCGAACAATTCATAGATGCTACCCGGTTGAGGAATACAAACGGCGGCAGTCGATTTGATTGAGATGCGATTGACTTCAATACCGCTCTCAAACTTGATCACTGTAAGGGTCGTTTCATAGCTGTCTGGTGGAACATTGTGCGACATGGCGCTTTTCCGTCTGAGTAAGTTGTTTTGCCTCAGGCGTGTCGTCATCGGGGAACTACAACATCCTGGAATTTATCAGTCCCGAACTGTGCTCCGCATCCCCTTGCAAAGAAGGAGGCAGTCAGCAGAACCGACGTTTTCCAAATTCAGACATGCTCAATGCTCCAACGCTTTGGCAAAAGACCAACTGAGTTGTGTCTCCACCCGTGATGTCTCCAACCGGTCCGTGCGAACTGATGCAAGCCAGCTCCGATGCGGCATGTTCTGACACAGCGCCAAGAGCGCCTCCCATCATTCAAATACAATAACACAATTATATACAAATAAACGGATGATTAAAGTTTTAATTCCAAAACTTCAAATAGATGATATGATAAATACAGAAAGTGAGAAAAATATGACTACACCAAGAACAAGTAATACAGAATTTAAACTGTATCAAAATTTTACATTTACGAAAAAACGTAAAGACAACAAGAAAAAACTGTCACAAAATTTTACAGAATTATGGAATCTTTTGAGCAGACACAGCGGTGTCGGGCTCTGGGACGCGCTTTTGGCTAATGGCGATCCAATGGCTGCAGAAAGCAAATGGCGCTGGTCACATGAGTTTCGCCGCCTTCTGGGTTTCGATCCGGACGACATGAATACGTTTCCGGACCTTGTCGGTTCCTGGGCCGATCGGCTTCATCCTCAAGATGCTGATGCAACTTTCGATGCCTTTGGTGCCTGCCTCAACGATCTCTCCGGAAAGACCGGCTACGACGTAGCCTACAGACTGAAAATGAAAGACGGATCCTATCGCTGGTTTCGAGCCATCGGCGGCGTATCACGCAATGAATTCGGTGTCGCCGAGAGAGCTTGTGGCGCATTGGTCGATATCGACGCGGAAAAAAACGCCAATGACCGGGCGGTTCTTCTTGATGCTTATTCCGGTGTTGGACTTTGGGATGCAGTGCTCTCTGGCGGCGACCCGATGGCTCTCGAAAGTAAATGGCAATGGTCGCCAGAGTTTCGTCGTCTCTTGGGGTTTGAAGCAAACGATACGACGGCATTTCCGGATCTGGTCGGCTCCTGGGCCGATCGACTACATCCTGAAGACGTTGATGCAACCTTCGATGCCTTTGGTGCATGCCTAAACGATCGCTCGGGAAACACGGGCTACGACGTTGCCTACAGACTGAAGATGAAAGACGGATCTTATCGCTGGTTTCGAGCCATCGGCGGCGTAGCGCGTGATGCGACTGGCGTTGCCGAACGCGCTTGCGGATCGCTCATCGACATTCATGAACAAAAAATCTCTGCGATTGAAACCAACCGGCAGATCCATCTGCACGAGAAAGTTGGCGAACTCGCTGGGTCGCTTTCAAACGAGGTGGGTTTGTCAGCCACAAACGCAGCGCGCGATGTCCAGACCATCGCTTCGTCAACAGAAGAACTCGCAACATCCATTGCAGACATTGCCAACCAGGTCAGTCAATCTGCGAAAGCCTCCGAAAAAGCATCTCAAAGCGCAAGAGACACCGCTGGAATCGTAGAGACCCTGGGACATTCAGTCGAGCGAATTGGCGAGGTTGTGAAACTGATCGACGGCATTGCCTGCCAAACCAATCTTCTTGCCCTGAATGCAACCATCGAAGCGGCCAGAGCGGGAGAGGCAGGTAAAGGATTTGCAGTTGTGGCAAACGAAGTCAAACAACTCGCAAGTCAGTCCGCGCAGGCCACACAGGAGATTTCCGACCAGATCAATGAGATCCAGCAAGAAGCAAGCCGCGCTGTTGAAGCAATTAAAGACATCACGGAAGCTACTGACTTTGCACAAGAAATGGCCTCAAACATTGCAAATGCGGTGGCCCAGCAAGACGATGCAACTCAAGAAATTGCCACAAGTGTGAACGCTGTTTCGAGGCAAACCAATTCTGTTGCCGAAATTATCGAGAGAACCACCGGACAAATTCACGAAAACCTTGGTCAGTTGGTTCAATCGTCTCGCGAAACACCCAGGACAGCAAGCATAAGCTAGCAAGAGAAAGAGAACAGACAGCAAAATCCGGGACTCGCAACTTGAACTCAACCGGCACTGAAATGCGTCAGCTGCAAGACAATACGATAGCAGGAGAATACGGACCGAATGTGTATGCCTTAGCCCGCGCCCACTCCGGAACATATTTGATCAATGTCCAACGGGCGAAGATCTACTCCGATAACGGTCCCCGGTCACGCACCCAAGCGCTACGCGACAACTCAAGCCCGACAAACTCTTCTGCAGTTTCGGTGACAAACGAAAAACGGCGCTTGACTGGACCGATCTGCTCAAAACCCAGTTTTTTCAAGAGTGCAATAGAGGCGGAATTCTGGATGTGGACCTGCGCGAACAGCGTCGAACTATCGGGTTGCGCAAAGTGCGTATCAACCAACCAGTTGACCGCGCAACCAGCCAATCCTCGCCGCCAATGTTTGCGAGCAACCCAAAATGTGAGTTGTCTTGCAAGCGAAATCACACCCGCAAACTCACCATTCAGTTCTATAGTTTTTGATACTTGATCTGACCCGCAAAGAAAGTTCAAATAAGTATTCAGAGCCGTATCATCTAACGGATAAGGTAATGCTGCTAAATATCTCGTAACTTTCTCGTCCGCGAGCACGCTGGCAATCGCCCCACGGTCTTTTAAGACAGTCGGACGTAGGCGAAGAGTACCGCAATCGAGAGTGAATTCGAACGTCTCGAAAAGTGCGGAACGAGATTTTGGCCTGCTTTCCATTTTCACACCAAATTTCTACCTTAAGCGTTTATTATTTATTATGTTTTCGAGAATGACCTAACAGGCCTCACTCCATGATATCCACTCGATACAGTTTGGAAAATCCCACCCAAAACTATGCGCTTCCTGCATGAATTTTCCCAGCTTTTATTTTTTATGCCAAAATAAACAAAAATAGAGAAAATTAAGTGTTTTTACGAACAAAAGCTGGACTTTTTCAAGATGTATAAGTAAAATTATAGATACACTAGGAAATTTGAACGGTGACCTGAGGTTGAATCTCTAGGTAACCGCAAAAAATACCACTGGGAGGAAATTCTAGTGTGCCAAAAAAGTGCTGTCGTTTCCGGCAGGTGCACTTTGCTCTCTAAACAAACTCATAACATCTCCGGATTTTACTAGTGGTATAGTGCTGAATATTGGGCAAGCTGTCATACGAAATGCTTGCCGCTCAAAGAAGACGCAATGGTAACGGAAGCAGTCGATGTGCCTTCACTAATCCAATTACACATAAGGAGATGAGAGAGTGGTCAACATTTTCTCCAAGAAAGAAGGTCCAAGACGCGAAGATGTCGCCGCAAAGCGGTTGATCAATGAAAATCGCTCAACAATTTATCGACTTGCAGATCAAATCAGCAACGGCGGCTATTCCCGCTCGCGTGAAAAGATCAGGCAGTCGCGACAGGAGCCCAAACCGGATGGCCTTGTTTTCCATTTTATGGGTGGCTCTACGAAACAGGAAGAACCCGAACCGCACCTGCGGATAAGCCCAAACAACCGTGTGTTGGTAATGGATGTCACTTCCGGGAAGCAGCTTCTTTTCCTTGGTGAGATCCGGGACCGACAAGACTTGAGTTACTTCGCTCTTGCGACAAAGGACAACGGCTTTGTCTCTCCCATCGAAGATGACATCAAAGAGGCTCTTCAAGACCTCGATGGCGTTGTCATCGAAACACCGGATATCAAGGACAAACTGCTCGAAGTGATCCGGAACAGACTTCAGCTTCCTTGAAAACCGGTAGTCACGGAATGCAACCGCGCCAGCGAACGACAGATCCGATCGTAGCCAGGGACACCGTTCAAATGCCACCGAGTTATTTCACGTCACAGAGAACAACGAGTGCCAAACCGAAAAAGACAAGTTCCGTCGGTGCCGAGCACGAAACCATGCGCGC
>NZ_JAILWL010000252.1 GCF_025698965.1 Roseibium sp. | reverse complement strand
TTGAAGGTCTTCGTCGATGAGGAACAGATTTCGTCGCTTGAAAAACGCATGGCGGAACAGGGCTACCTGGATGGCTCAAAGATGTCGTCTGCCTTCAACATGTTGCGGTCCAACGACCTGATCTGGTCCTACGTGGTCAACAACTACCTCAAGGGTCAGGACCCCTTCCCGTTCGATCTTCTTTACTGGAATTCCGACTCGACCCGCATGCCGGCTGCCAACCACTCGTTCTATCTGCGCAACTGTTATCTCGACAATAAGCTTTCCCGCGGTGAGATGGAAATCGCCGGTGAGATGCTGGATCTTTCCGAAGTGACAATTCCGATCTTCAATCTTGCCACTCGGGAAGATCACATTGCGCCACCCAAATCGGTGTTTCTGGGATCAGGCTGCTTCGGAGGTCCGGTTGAGTACGTCCTTGCCGGTTCCGGACATATTGCAGGCGTCATCAATCCACCGGCAAAGAACAAATATCAGTACTGGACCGGTCGTGAACCCAAAGGCGCTCTTGAAAGCTGGCTCAAGAAAGCAGAGGAACATCCCGGATCCTGGTGGCCCTATTGGGATCAATGGATCCGCACTCAAGACGACGCCAAGGCAAAGCCGCGCAAGCCGGGTGCAAACCGGGTGAAAATTCTCGAGGACGCGCCGGGCTCCTATGTGATGAAAAAGGTCTGACCACCCAGACTTTCAAGGTGCGCGACAGATCATTGTCACTCCCTGCCGTTCGTTCGGAATCGAATTTTGGGTAACGTCACCCAAAGTGGGCGGCCAAGGGGGTCAAGGTCATTGCGAGCAGCTTGCCAAATCTATCGGCTTTCATCGGCCGACCAAAATGATACCCTTGAACCGTTTCGCATTGGCAACTGGCCAGAAAAGCCTGCTGCTTGGCTGTCTCCACTCCTTCGGCGACCACATTCAGGCCCAGCTCCCGACCAAGTGAAATGATTGCGCGCGCTATGGCCTGATCGCTGTCTCCAAAGTCGAGATCGCGGATAAAACTCTGGTCGATCTTAAGTCGTGTCAGCGGAAAATTCTTGAGCGCGGCCAGACTGGAATAGCCGGTACCGAAATCGTCGATTGCGAGCTTGACGCCGATCCGGCGAAATCCGGTCATCAACCGAACTGCCAGATCTGCATTCTGCATCAACAGGCTTTCAGTCACTTCCAGTTCCAGAAATTTGGCAGGCAGGCCGGTTTCCTCCAGAGCCCCACGCACATTTCTGATCAACTGGGCATCTCGAAACTGCCTGGCAGATACGTTGACACCAACGGTGATAGGAGGAAGGCCGGTGTCCTGCCAGATCTTGTTTTGCCGACAGGCTTCGTTGAGGACCCAACGGCCCAAAGGCACAATCAGACCACTTTCCTCCGCGAGCCTGATGAATTGTCCCGGCATCATTCTTCCCAGGACCGGATGTGTCCACCTGACAAGAGCTTCCGCGCCGACAATTCGGCCGCTCATCAGGTGATATTGCGGTTGGTATTCGAGAAAAAACTCGCCAGCATCGATGCCTGAACGCATTTCCTCCAGCAGTGTCAGTTTATTGACCGATCTGTCGGGCCGTACATGCTCATAAATCTTGTACCCGTCGCGACCGGACGATTTGGCTTCAAACATCGCCTTGTCAGCGTTCTTGAGAAGTTGGTCCGCATCAACGGCGTCTTCCGGAAAACGCGCAGCACCGATACTGCACGTGACATGAAAGGATAACTCGCCGATGCGAATGGTTTTTGTGATCTCATCGCGCAAACGCACGATTAGGTCTTTCAATTCAACCGCTTGTGCATCGGATCCTTCAACGATCAGGACAAACTCGTCTCCGCCAAAACGAATTGCATGCGATCTACCGCTCTCAGTCAAAACGAGCCGTTCGGAAATCATTGTCAGAACCTGATCGCCAATCGCATGGCCAAAACTGTCGTTTACGAACTTGAAGTTGTCCAGGTCGACAAACACCAATGCAACTGGTTCTCCTGTCCGCCGACTAGTCTCGACCACGTTTTCCAGCTTGGAGTTGAATTCCTGACGATTTGGCAGACCGGTCAAAACATCGTGGTTCGCCAAATACCGGATCCGACTTTCCGCGCGATCGCGCTCAACCGCGATCGAAGCCAACCTGGCCGCCTCAACAGCCAGTTTTCGCTCATGTTCGGAGGGGCTACGAACTTTGTCCGTGTAAAGACCGAAAGTGCCCAGAACCTTGTCGTCTTTCCCGAAAAAAGGAACAGACCAGCAAGACCGTATTCCGAATGGGGACACTGTTTCGGAAAAATCTTCCCAAAGCTCGCTTGCCTGTATGTCGTCAACGAAGACATTTTCACGCCTGTAGACGGCGGTGCCACACGAACCGACCTTTGGTCCGATCGGAATTCCGTCAGATAGTTCCACAAACTCACTGGAGAGATTGGGTGCTGCTCCTGCGCGCAAACACGTGCCGGTTTCATCTACCAGCATTACTGAGCCCTTCACTCCGTCAAGCTGGCTCTCGATCGTCAAAACCAGAGTTTCCAGGACTTCGTAAAGGGATTTTCCGGTGGCAATTTCCTGCAAAACCTTGTTTTGCCCCTTTTGCAGCAGTTCGGCTTTCTTACGCTCCGTTATATCGCGGGAAATTCCGACCAGCCCGACAACTTCCCGGTCATGGTTCAGAACAGGAAACTTCGACGAGGACAGCCATTTGCGCTTGCCGTTGGCCAAAACGGAATATTCTTCGAAATCGATTCTGGGATTACCCGAGGTCATGATTTCCGATTCAGCGGCCCTGAATTTCCTGCCGACGTCCTCGGGGTGCAGCTCCAGGTCGGTCTTTCCAATCAATTCGGCCGGATCACTGAACCCGAGTTCGTCGGCCACAGGCTGGTTTGCCATTACAAACCTGTGGCTCCTGTCTTTTACGAAAATATGGTCGGAGACCTGGTCAACGAGAGTTTGAAGCCACTCTCCACTTATCGACAGCTCATCACCTCTTCCCAGTTGCACCGAACCGTTCAGACGGGAAAGCTCCGCAGCCAGAGACACTTCTACGTTTTCAGCACAAACGTTCTCAGTATTGTCGTTCTTTTTAGAGGTCATGACACAACTCAGTTTTCTTTTACGAACTGCTGAGAGCCAATTATTGACGACTGTTCTCAAACTCAATCAACTTCTATACCGGCAAAAAATAAATACTTCACAAATAAATTTTTCTGTTCTTCAAACTCAACGATTTATTCAACGTCTGAAATCACTAAAATTTACAATATACTACAACTCACCCATTGATATACTTATCTCCACTGCACCACCCTTGGTTGGCAACACGTTGCGCACGTCGTATTCTTCCCCAGGATTGAATTGCCAAGTCCCGGTGAGGACGCGTATGATCGCCGAACATCCGCAAGCATCAAATGGATCATGCAAAACTCACAGCGCCACCTTTTGCCAAAAGCAGCTGCCGGACAAAACCAGGCGTCCGGTGCCAATACTCCCTTGCTCTTGTTGAAAAGCGGCGTTGGTGGGCCTGTCGGACCAGCATCTACATATGCAAAGATTGTTGCGCCCGCCTTAATCACTGCTGCAATCTGGACAAAGATCTGGCTGGACACGGCCTTTACAGTGATGCTTGTTGTCGGTGTTTTGCTGTTGCTTTTCAGGCTGCCAAAGTTGCTTCCCAACAGGCGGTGGACTGGAAACTGGGCAGAAAAAGCCAGCTTTGGTGAACGTATCTGGCTCAACAGGCCGTTGATACCGATCCCGCAGGAGATCAATCACCGCCTTTCGGTGCTCCACCTTGTATTCTGGGCGGGTGTTCTGATTGCCATCCTCGGTGCGTTTACTTCGTCCCCGATCCTGTCAGGCACGGGGCTCCTGGTCGGCTACGCGACCCAAGCCGTCTGCCTTCGAAAACTCATCGACCTCTATGAGTTGATGAAGGACAAAGCACCGCTTTATCGCTTCTGGACCTCGGCGCCTGAAAACGACAACAAACCTAAGAAAAATGCAAAAGCGTGAGCTGCTGTCTCGCTTCTGACTTAAGCTCAGACTTGTTCGAACATCGGCGCAAGGCTGATCAGCTGCCGCGCAGACGCCGTTCAGCCAAGAGACCGATATAGGTCAGTGCGACGCTCGCACCAGCAATCGATGTGATGTCTGCATGATCATAGGCAGGCGCAACTTCAACAATGTCGCCACCGACAAAATCCAGATCACCCAGATTGCGCAAGATGGAAAGCGCTTCCCTGGACGACAGGCCACCGGACACCGGTGTTCCGGTTCCAGGTGCAAATGCCGGGTCCAGGCAATCAATGTCAAATGTCATGTAGGCAGGTCCGGACCCGACCCGTTGCTTTACGCGCTCGGCAACACCTTTGATCCCGAGGTCATCAAGTTCATTGCCAAAAATGATCTCAAGACCGCACGTTTCGGGAGCATGGGTGCGAATTCCGATCTGGATGGATCTTTCAGGGTCGATCAATCCCTCGCGCACCGCCCGTCCGGTAAAGGTGCCATGGTCAATTCTGTCCCCTTCATCCGACCAAGTGTCCTGATGCGCATCGAATTGCACCAGCGCGAGCGGTCCATGCTTGGCGACATGAGCTCTCAGCAAAGGATAGGTTACGAAGTGGTCACCACCGATGGAAAACAGATGCGTGCCGGTTTTCAGGATCTCGCTTGCCTGAGCTTCGATATGGCCGGGGACATCCGCGTTACGTCCGTAGTCAAAAACGCAATCACCATAGTCGACACATGCAAGGGTCTCGAATGGATCCATTTGGAAGGGATATTGTGGATCGCCATCAAAAATCGCCGAGGCGCGGCGGACCCCTTGTGGGCCGAAACGAGCCCCGGGACGATTTGAAACCGAGGCATCAAACGGGATCCCCCATACAGCCAGGTCAACACCGTTCAGATCGCGACTGTATCGCCGGCGCATGAATGACAGCGCACCAGCATAAGTCGGTTCGTGAGATCCCCCCAATACGGACGATCCCAGGAATGCATTGTCGGTTGGACGGGGTAAATCTGCTGTCATGGCTTTTTTCCTGGAAGGGGTTGCGCCTTTGTCGGGACGGCAATTGCGATCAATCACCAATGACAAATTTCCTGAATCTTATGGACACGGATCTGTAACTTGCAGAGTTTCACTTTGTCTCCATCAAGCGTTTCAAGGAACTCCTGATCCGGTCTTATCAGAGGCAGATGTCCTGTGACAACGAAAACGACGTTTCAGGGAACAGGCCATCCGTCGACAGTTTCCGAACCTCTTGAAATACATGAAGCAACTCGCAAGAATGGCGCAATTTCATAGACCATTTCCAGGACAATTTGAGCCGATCCATGAGCAACCCGGAAAATCACATTCATACAGAAGATACCGGTTCCGGGCGGGCGCATGATCACGACGGCGATCATGATCACTCTGTCGAAGTAACTGATAAAAATGCACGCGCAGTTGCCTGGGCGGGACTTTTGATTGCCGGTTTCATGTTTGCTGAGCTGATTGGCGGCTGGTTGGCCGGATCATTGGCTCTCATGGCCGACGCCGTTCACATGGTGACGGACGCAGCTTCTCTCGGTCTTGCCTGGTGGGCATTTCAACAGTCCAAGAAACCGGCCGATGCCCGCCTGACCTATGGACGTGACCGCCTGCCCGTTCTGATCGCATTCGCAAATGCCGTCTTTCTTCTTGTTGTCACAGCCTGGATCTGTGTTGAGGCAGCCGGTCGGCTGATTGAACCGCAAACCGTGCTGGCGGGACCAATGTTCGTAATTGCGGTACTCGGATTGCTGGTAAATATTGGCGCATTTCTCATTCTGCAGCATGGCGGCGACGGCTCGCTGAACATCAGATCTGCGATCCTGCATGTCCTTGGTGACCTTCTTGGCTCTGTCGCGGCGATCGTCGCGGCTGTTGTGATCTATTTCACCGGCTGGTTTCCAATCGATCCGATCCTGTCCGTCTTCGTTGCCTTGCTGATCGTTCGTTCCGCAATCAAGGTGATGCGCCAGTCAGCTCATATTCTTCTGGAAGGTGCGCCAGCCGAGATTGACCGCGAAACAGTCAGGACAGACTTGCTTGCCGTAGTACCCGGACTTCAGGACGTTTATCACATTCACCTATGGTCCCTTGCAGAGGGCAAGATCAACGCGACCATGCATGCCGTCATCTCCTCAGACGAAACAACAGACGCCGTCCTCACCCAAATGCGGACGCGATTGAAAACCGAGCACGGAATCGGACACGTCACGATCGAATCGTCACCCGATACTGAAGTCGATGCCAAGCAGGATACGTAAGCGACCTCCGCCTGTTTCGGGTGGACAGGCTGGCTCACGGTCTGCGACTTTTTGGACCGGCAGCTCGTGACCGACAAAAAAGTCGCGTCGATCCGTTGTCCCCTCTCATTGTCACCGTTAAATTCTTTGCTTTCGAGAGCTGACACAAAGCCTCACGCAGCACAAACCCCCGTCAAACGATGACCCGGATCAAGGATCACAATCTGTGGCAGACCAGAACACAAAAATCCTGCGCGGCAGGCTGCTCACCTTTTCTTCCGCGCCCCAAGGCGAGGAAGATACGCAGGCCTACAGCTATGAAGAAGACGGGGCCCTGCTCATTTCAAACGGGCAGATTGTTGCCCGAAGTTCCTATAAAGATGTTGCAGCTTTAGCGCCGGCAGGCACAGAGATCGTCGATCATCGCCCGCATCTGATTTTGCCAGGTCTGATAGATACCCATATCCACTTTCCTCAAGCCGAGGTTATAGCTTCCTGGGCGGACCAGTTGCTCGACTGGCTGAATGACTACACTTTCCCGGCCGAAATGAAATTCACCGATAAAGCACATGGCGCACGCATTGCCCAAGAATTTTACGACGCCTTGCTTTCTCACGGCACCACAACGTCTTCGGCTTATTGTTCCAGCCACCCCAACTCGGTAGATGCTTACTTCGAGGAAGCTGAACGACGCAGCATGCTAATGCTTGGTGGCAAGACAATGATGGACCGCAACGCCCCCACCGGTGCGTGTGACACAGCTCAAAGCTCGTATGATGACAGCAAGGCACTTGCTACCAAGTGGCATGGCAGAGGTCGAGCGCATTATGTGGTTACACCGCGCTTTGCTATCACTTCGACGCCTGAGCAACTCGAGGCGGCTGGATGCCTGTTGACTGAATTTCCCGGCTGCCACTTGCAAACCCATATCAACGAAAACCATAACGAGATCACCTTTACCAAAGAACTCTATCCGGAGGCTCCTGATTATCTCGGCGTCTACGAGAAGTTCGGTCTGCTCGGCCCGAAAACCTTGCTCGGCCACTGCATTCACATGAATGAGCGCGAATTGCGGGTGATGCAGGAAACCGGCTCCATCGCAGTGTTCTGCCCGACTTCCAACCTGTTTCTCGGCAGCGGATTGTTCAACAAGGCTGGGTTGGAAGATGCGGGCATTCGCACCGCGATCGCTACGGATGTCGGTGGTGGTACAAATTATTCAATGCTGCGAACACTTGATGAGGGTTACAAGGTCCTTCAGATGCAACGTCAGCGCATGCATCCACTGACGAGCTTTTACTGGGCAACGCTTGGCAACGCTGATGCGCTTTCTCTCTCCGACAAGATCGGAACCCTTGATGTGGGAACAGACGCGGATATCGTCGTTCTGAATGCAAAGGCAACCCCGACAATGGCTTTGCGCATGGAAACGGTCGAAACCTTGTCGGGAGAGCTCTTCGTTCTTCAGACGCTGGGTGACGACCGTGCAGTGATTGAAACCTATATCTGCGGTCAACCGAGCAAACCCGGTCGCTGAATTCCGAAACCTTGGCGGGCGTTACCAGCCAGTATCCGATTGAACATCAATCGCAAAACTTCCAATTGTCGCCTCAAATCTGAGCGGCTCCAATCCTGTTTGTTAAATCAGGCCAAGTATCGCCGTTGCCTGTTAAAGCTCTTGTGTTCCCGTAACCGGTGACCGGAACGCCGCGTAACCGGCGTTCCGATTGCGTCGAGCCCTATACCGTTTTCTGGTTCAATCGCCTGCGTTGAAACATGGGCACGAAGGCTCCGAGCGAAAATGCTGTAAAGGTTGCCGTCGCGGCGAAATAAACCGAAGAAAACCCAAACCTTTGAATGAAGGGCGTCAACAGCAGCGGTGAGATTACCTGACCAAGAAACATGGCTGTTGTGACAATTCCGGAAACGCTGCCACGCCGCTCCTTTGGTGCCACTTGCAACGCCAGGAACAAGAAACCCGGTTGCACCAAAGCATACCCAGCACCGATCAAAGCAGCACCCGGCAGGACAAACAGCCAGCTTGCGTCGACCGCCAACACACAGAACCCCGCTGCCATCAAGGCGTATCCAACTGCAAGAGTTGCCGCCAGTCCCAATCTTTCACTCAGTCTCTTGAAAACCATCGCGACAATGCCGCCGGTCAGCATAAGGGTGCCAAGACCAACAGTGGTTGCGGATGCGCTGTCGAAGCCGTTGGCGTCCAGATAAAACGGCAATTGACTGGGCATCAGGAAGAACAGCATCACCGTGAACATCGTCAGGGCTGCGACGGATATCGCTGCACCGAACCAGTGCACCTTGGCGCCGTGCGATTGATCCGTACCATCCTGATTGCCATTCGGTTTCTCACTTTGCTTTTCCTGACGATGGATGGAAATGAGCAACGGTAAAAAGAGGATCGGCAGGGCGTAAACCAGAAACGGCAGTCTTGGCGACTGACCTGCCAGCAAGCCCGCAAGACCGATAAACAGAAGGCCGCTGAAATTGATTGCCGTGGTTTGCCAACCCATGAAAGCACTCCGACGAGAACCGCTGAAGAGATCCCCAACCAGCGCGACCTGGGCCGTCATGGTCATCGCCACGGCGACACCGAGGACAAGGCGACTGACCAGGATCGAGACAAGATCCGGCAAGTAAGCCCCGGCGCTACCCGCAACAACGAAAAGCAGAATGCCCGCGATCAGCATTATGCCCCGTCCATATCGATCAGCTGCAAGTCCGGCAAATGGCGCCACCAACACAACGGTCAAAGACGGTGCCGACACCAGGAAACGGGTCAGGTAGGCAGCACCGGGTTCGCCGGCGAAACTGGCCTCAAGCGCCGGCAAGGCCGGGCTGATGGTGGCATTTGCCATGATTTTCAATGTGGCCGTCAACAACAGGCCGATCGCTGCTGCTTCCAGCCAAAGTGGCCGTCTTGTGACGAATTTTCTGTCTGTCACTTCAAATTCCCTTGCCTTTTTGAAGATTGAAAGCCAGCCTACAAATTCAAGTCGACTTGAGGTCAAGAGATGAAATTACTGGATATTTCGGAAGTGTCTCACCAAACCGGCATTGC
>NZ_JAILWL010000251.1 GCF_025698965.1 Roseibium sp. | reverse complement strand
CGGAATTAGCGCGCTGATCGGCAGTAAACCTCACGAAATTGCCTATATCGAAAACGCCACGCGTGCCTGGGACATGGCCTTTTACGGTATCGATTTCCGCGAAGGCGACCGGATTGTCACCGGTCGGGCTGAATACGTTTCCAACTATGTCGCCTTCCTTCAAATGAAGCGGCGCAAGGGTATCGAGATCGATATTGTCGAGGACGACGAATACGGACAAATTGATCTGAAGGCCTTGAAGGCTGCGCTCGGCCCGAAGACACGACTGATTGCACTCACTCATGTGCCGACATTTTCCGGACTTATCAACCCAGCCGAAGATGTGGGTGAAATCGCTCGCGCTGCCGGGGTTCTCTATTTGCTCGATGCGTGCCAGTCGGCTGGCCAGATTCCATTGACTATCAGTGACATCGGTTGCCAGATGTTATCGGGAACCGGCCGCAAATACCTTCGCGGCCCACGTGGAACCGGTTTTCTCTTCGTCAGCGACGATGTGCTTGATCAAATCGACCCACCCTTTATCGATCTTCAATCTGCAAACTGGATCGATGAACAAACCTATGAGTTGGTGCCGCACGCACAAAGGTTCGAAACCTGGGAGCGCTATGTCGCCGGTCAGGTCGGGCTCGGAGTTGCGGTAACATATGCAATTGGCTTCGGAATGGAGCGGATCGGCAACAGGGTTTGCGCGCTCGGAGCGCAGTTGCGATCCGAACTCTCGGCCTTTCCCGGCGTTGAGCTTCACGACAAAGGAGCTCGCAAAGGCGGGATCGTGACTTTCGCAGTCACTGGTGAGACGCCCTCACAGACGCAGGCACGACTGTCACAACGAAACATCAACGTTTCAATCAGCCACGCCGGATCTGCCCGGATCGACCTTCCTCACCGTGGACTTGAAGCAGTTGTGCGCGCATCACTGCATGCATTCAATACTGAAGAAGAAATAGAACTGTTCGTTAAGGCTCTCGGCAATCAAGCCTAGAATTCCCCCTCTGTAACGAAACGAACACCTGGTGTTAAACTCCTTTCGCCTAACACCAATTGGCATTGGACGGAGGGGGGGACCGGTTTTGCTTGGCAAGTCGAAAAGAGAGACGGGAAATCAGAAGCTTGACTTGCCAATCCCCAATACCGGCCGACGGATAACGGTCTGGATCTTTGGTCTTGCAGCGCTGTTGATCGTGCTTTCGACCGCCTCACTGACTTTCATCGCGCATTTGGCCTGGCGGGAGGCGGATCGGCGTGCGCTGGAAAGTGAGCAACTCCGCCTGACCAATACACTGAAAGACTTTCACGATCTCGTCGCGCGCGACCAAGTCTCGCTATCTCAGTGGGACGCATCATTCAAGGCAGTACAAGCCCCTTTGAATAAAGACTTTATTGAAGACGAACTGACTGAAGACCTTTGGGAAGACCTCGGTTTTGACCGAACCTTCATCGTCACGGCAGACGGAATGTTGATCGTGCAAGCCGTCAAAAACGTGACCCGCTTCGATCCCATACAACTCCCCTCAGGTCATCCGGTTCGCGAACTCGCCGAACAAACACGCCACGCTTTCGAAACCAAACAGGATACTTCCAACTCGGTGTTTGCCGACTGGTACCTGCCACAATCTGCCTTGCTGGATGCTTCTGTTTCAACCTTTGCAGAAATTGACGGCATTCCAGCTTTTTTGAGTGCGGTTCCGATCCTGCCCGATGAAGGCCGCGTAGCTTTAGATGCTGATTATCCAGCGATACTGATCAATGCCGTCTATTTCAATGACGACTGGATCCTGGAGTTGAACGAGCAGCTTTCCTTCAAGGATCTACGATTTTATCCCGGGAAACCGGAACGGGAGAGCCCCATCAATTATCTGGTTCGCTCCGTTGACGGGTCTGTCTTCGGTTATTTCAGATGGGACCATGCCAAGCCGGGTAGAGAAATCTGGTACACCGCTCTTCCTCTGATCGTGCTTTTGGCAACAATCATTGCCATCGTGGCATTTGCAGCTGCCGGCAAAATCAGTCGCTTGTCGGCCTCGCTGGAAGAAAGCGAGCGCAAAAACCACCACTATGCCCGACACGATGCACTGACGGGTTTGCCCAACAGGCACTATTTTTCCGATCACCTTGCCCATTCTCTGGAAAAATTGCCCGAGCAAAAATTTGCGATACTTGCCTGCGATCTGGATCGGTTCAAGCCTGTAAACGACACATATGGTCATGAAGCAGGCGACAAGGTGCTGTGCTGCGTTGCAGACCGGTTAAGCCTCCTGCTTGGAGACACTGGTCTTGTCAGCCGCGTCGGAGGTGATGAATTTCTGATCCTGGTGTCGAAACTCTCAGACAAGGCCCAACTGGATGACCTTGCAAAAAGGATCCTGAAAGTCGTGTCTGACCCGGTCGAGGCACTCGCGGGTGAATGGGTGACCACCGGCATCAGCGTTGGAATTGCGATTGCACCCGATTGCGGATCGAACGAAAAAGACTTGATCCGAATGGCCGACATGGCTCTGTACCAGGCCAAGGAAAACGGACGTAATATGTACGAATTAGCCAATCCTCGCTATCGTCGACCCAGCCCCACCCACGACGACAAAGAATTGGAGACAGGGCATTAGCGGTAAATTTACGCACCCTTTTCCATTATTCATATTGTAAAAATTACAGTTTAAATTCCCCTAATACCATATTCATAAAATATCTCCCTCACATTTTGTAATAAATCGACTCTCGTTAAGTAATTAAAACCGTCGATCGATATAAAAATTTTCTCTGAAGTTTGAATTTTGATTCGAAAATACGACCGAGATCGCAACTTGACCGAGCTTAGCCAAATATATAGTGACCAATACGCGAAAAAACCGCGTCATCGGATTTCACGACTGGCTTTTCTACTTGCCTCACTTCTCATTGCCGTTACGTCCCTTTCGCTGGTTTTTGTAGGTTTCGTCGCGTCCCGCGCTTCGAACCAGCAAGCTGTCGCCAATGAGGCACGCCTTCTGCGCAGCACGCTCGCGGACATGAAGCGTTCAATTGTGCAGGATCAAATCGGCATTGCCTCGTCCGATCTGGCCGTGAAACGTCTTGTTCTTGAATTCGATGCCAGGTTTGTTCAGAGCACTTTCGATGATTTGTGGTCCGATCACAGTTACAGCAAGAGCATGTTGATTTCCGGTGGTGGGAACGTGGTTGCCGAGACGTTTGAAGACAACACATACATCCTCGATCGGCCAATCGGCGAGACGGCCGGTCTTGAGGCAATCGTCGGCAGACTGACGGCAAAGTACAGACGAAACAGAACTCGCGTTCCCGGAGGATTTGGCCACAGATCGTTGCAGGGGATCGATTTCAGTGAATATGCGGTCATGGGTTTCACCAAATTGGACGGTAAACCGGCTCTTTTTGGCGCGATGCCCATCATCCCGGATGACTATAAGGTCACATTGCCAGACGGACCGCCGACAATCCTGTTGTCGGCACGCTATATAGACGCAAATCTGCTGGAACGGTTGAACAGGCATCTGAGCTTTTCGTCATTGGCATTTCGATCCGGCTCCGGCTCACAGCAAGACGGTCCGTTGCATCCGGTTCTGGATCAGAGCGGCTCGCCCTTGGGTGTCTTCCAGTGGAAAAGCCAAACCGTCAGCACTTCCATCTGGCCCACAGTCATCCCTGTCATCGTCATTCTTGGCACAGCCCTGGCCGCCCTGGCTTTCGGCATCGCCTGGAAGATCGGGCAACTCACGACTTCTCTGCAATCCAGTGAGCAGCAGAACCGCTACCTGGCACTGCATGACAGCCTGTCCGGACTCGCAAACAGGCTTCAGTTCACCCGCATGCTGGAAGCCGCAGTTAAGTCTCTCCCCGACACGCCGTTCGCCGTTCTTCATTGCGATCTCGACAATTTCAAACCCGTGAATGACACTTTTGGCCATAGTTCCGGCGACCTTGTTATCCAAACGATTGCCTCACGTTTGAAAAAGACGATCGCCAACCAGGGACTTGTCTGCCGTGTCGGTGGAGATGAATTCATGATCATCTACCACGGACTGAACAACAAGGCGCATTTGGCCAGATTGGGTAGAACACTTGTTGCGAACGCCTGCGCTCCTATTCCAATCACGGAAAACGAGGCTGTTCACGTCGGCCTCAGTGTTGGTATCGCGCGAGCGCCTATCGACGGAAAAACGCCGGAGACTCTGGTCGGCGCCTCTGACATGGCCCTTTACAACTCGAAAGTCATGGGTCGTGGACAAGTCTCCTTCTTTTCCGAAATCCGAACGACAAGCCAGCCAGTAGAACCTCAGAATGACACTCTGGATGGTATCTCCCACCACGCAGATGCCGTCTGAAGTCAGATATGACAGCGGCCGGACGCGTAAACGCATCCGGCCGCTGTTCTTGAATTCACTTTTGAAGCGAAATTATCCGCGCAGCTGTTCCGTCGGCTCACGCATGGTGACAAGCTCTTCGGCAGCAGTCGGGTGAACCGCAATCGTGCGATCGAAGTCCGCCTTGGTTGCTCCCATCTGCAGTGTCACACCCAGGATCTGTGCCAGTTCACCGGCGTCGGGACCGACAACATGTACACCCAGTACCTTTTGCGTATCCGCATCCACGATCATTTTCATCAGCATTTTCTCGTCCCGGCCGGACAATGTGTGCTTCATCGGCCGGAAACTCGATTTGTAGATGTCGAGGTTCGGTGTCATTTCAAGGGCCTGCTCCTGGGTCAACCCGACAGTGCCCATTTCAGGCTGCGAGAAGACCGCAGTCGCGATCAGGCTATGATCCACACTCCAGGGCTTGTTACCGAAGACCGTGTCGGCAAATGCATGTCCTTCCCTGATCGCCACCGGCGTCAGGTTCGCACGGTTGGTGACATCGCCAACGGCGTAGATAGATTCCACGTTGGTTCTTGAATCCGCGCTGACCTTGATAGCCCCGATGGCATCCGTCTCAACACCTGCTTTTTCGAGACCAAGGTCCCGCGTATGGGGATTTCTACCGATCGCAAACATGATCTGATCGGCTTCAAGCGTTTTACCACCCTTGGTATGGCCAACCAGTGAACCGTCGGCCCGCTTTTCGATCTTCGAGAAGGTGTCACCAACAATGACGTTGATCCCCTTCTTTTCCATTTCCTGACGAACCGTGGTGCGCAGATCCATATCGAATCCGCGTAGAATTTCCTCACCGCGGTAGATCAAGGTGGTGTCCACACCAAGGCCGTTGAAGATCCCCGCGAATTCAACGGCAATGTAGCCGCCGCCTGCAACCACAATCTTGTTGGGCAGCTCGTCCATATGGAAGGCTTCATTCGACGTGATCACGTGTTCGACACCAGGAATGCTGTTATCCACGTTGGGAGATGCTCCGACGGCAACAAGAATGTACTTTGCCGTGATTGTCTGCCCGGTCGACAAGAGCCTGACCGTATGCGCGTCTTCCATGACCGCCCGGCTGTCATGCGCTTCGACATTTGTGCGTTCAAGGTTCCGCCGATAAAGGCCTTCGAGCCTGGTAATTTCCTGATCCTTGGCCGCAGCCAGTTTCTTCCAGGAAAAATTTCGCTCGCCGACTTCCCAGCCAAAGCCTTCCGCATCTTCAAATTCTTCAGAAAATTTGGACGCATAGACAAACAGCTTTTTCGGAACGCAGCCCCGGATCACACAGGTTCCGCCATAGCGGTATTCCTCGGCAATCCCGACACGTGCACCGTGTGTTGCTGCAATCCTGGCCGCACGAACTCCACCCGAACCGCCGCCAATTACAAAAAGATCGTAGTCAAAGTCCGTCATTTGCGCCTCAAAAGTCTTTCACATCCTTGCCGGATGATGTCTCGAACCAGCCCCGCACATAAGCGGTCGCAGTTGCCATACAAGAGCCCGCCATAAGATGAATGGATCCGGCGGACAATATCCAAACCCGCTTTTGACAAGAATTGGGCCGCTTTCGCGGCCCAATATGCCGGATTGCAATCCGGCCTCAATATTCAGTGTAGTGTCCGTGTTCCGAATTCTGATGCAAATGCGTTCACGGGGCAGTTTCACTCACTGAGCGTTTTTCTTTGCCAACTCTTCCTGGACCATGGTCACCATTTGCGTGGAAATCTTGTCCTGCCACTCACGAGCAGCACCAACGGAGTACTGGGTGATTGCTGGAATGGTGTTGGTCAGTTTCTGACCGAGTTCGGTGTTGTAGAACTCTGCCAGCTCGGTGAGCTCTGCTTCGGAGAAGCTTTGATACCAGGCATTGTAAACCAGATCGTTCAACTCAGCGCGCCTGGGCGCAAGCTGAAGGGCAACACCCTGCGTGACTTCGATGATTTCTTCGGCACGTGTCGGATCCGACTGGATGAACGCGGTACGCGTCTGTTCCGCCAGGATTGGCAGAATGTCATCGAACGGTTCCAAAACCTTGGTCGCAGCAGCAACCTTCTTGGCTGCAGCAAGATGGCTTTCGGAAATGCTGTCCTGCGCCATGGAGGCGGTTGTCAGGAAACCGGCGGTTATAATGGCCGCGCCCAAGACAGCTACCCGCTGGATATTTTTGATAAGTTTCATTTTTCTACTCCTAGGCGGCTTCCAACGATGCCTGGAAAGCCAAATACACACCATTTAGATGGGCAGAACGGTCTTTACCCCATCTTCTCCGGCCACGTAAGCTTTTGTTGCGATATCTATGAAAAGACCATGTTCAACGACACCTGGAATTGCCACCAGGCTTGCTGCAAGCGTTTGAGCGTCGTCGATGGCCTCCAGATGCGCATCCAATATGTAATGCCCGCCATCTGTGACGAAAGGGTGAGCAGCACCGCCTCTTAACTCAAGTTTTTGAGGAAGCTTCAATCCGTTCAGCACGTCGCAAATAGCAAGACGCGTTGTCTCGAGCCCGAATGGCACGACTTCGATCGGCAGCGGGAAACGCCCGAGCGTTTTCACCTGTTTGCTGCCGTCGGCAATTACGATCATGCTTTGGGACGCACAGGCTACGATTTTTTCGCGCAAATGTGCGCCACCGCCACCTTTTATCAGGGAAAGTCGCGGATCCAGTTCGTCCGCCCCGTCAACGGTCAGATCAAGTTGCGGAAGTTCTTCGAGTGTCGTCAGGCGAATGCCAAGTTCGGACGCAAGCTTCCGGGTCCGCTCCGATGTCGGCACGCCGATTACGTCCAATCCTTCTTTGACGCGCTGTGCAAGCGCATGCACAAAGAACTCTGCGGTGGAGCCAGTGCCGATCCCAAGTCGCATTCCGGATGAGACATCTTGCGCTGCGCGTTCTGCAGCTTCTTTCTTGTACTGATCGCTCATCACCTATTCCTCCAGCCAACACCCGTTTGGGCGCTGCGACCGGTCATCTCGTTTTGGCCGCCGGTGCTTAACATGTGCGGCCTCTGCCGGTCCAGTGACATTCCAACCTCATTCAGGGAGAAACAGGCCTTTCGTAACTGAGGAAGGAATTTGTTAACCATCATTTTAGATTGCCACTCAATAATGCTTCGAATTTTCTAAAGCCTCGAAAGCACTCAGCGCTATGATTCTATTTCGACTAAAGTCGCAAAAGAATAACGTCCATGACAATTTGGACGATAGTGCCACTCCCCCTGAGGAAACATCCATCGTCCAAGCAGACCCGGTGACAGAGAGCGGGAAATCGGCCGGCCAAATGAGCTTCGTCCTCGACAGCCTTGAAGACGACCTTCAAGTCGCAGCCCGAACGATCAACCTGGCTGCGGAGAAAGTTCAGGACCGGCTCATCAGTCAAATGGACAAGCTCGAGACCATTCGTGGTGACAGCCAGTCCCTCGCCGATCAATCTGTCCTGGCGGATGAAAACGCCTCAGGACTGGCTGCGTCGATACAGGAACTTACCTCATCGAGTGGTGAAATCGGAACTCAGGTCGGCGTCTCCAATCAGCTTGCAATGGAGGCGCGCGATGTTGCCGACCAGGTCAATGAAGGCGTCATGGAGCTGAAGAACGCCATTGACGACATCGCCAATGTGGTGGGCTTGATCTCCGATATCGCCAAGCAGACCAATCTCCTTGCCTTGAACGCCACAATAGAAGCTGCAAGGGCCGGTGAAGCCGGCAAGGGGTTTTCCGTTGTTGCCAGTGAAGTCAAGGCGCTCTCGGTTGAGACGCAATCGGCAACCGAACAGATTGTCGCTAATATCGACCGTCTTAATCATTCTGCCGAACAAAGTCTGGGTTCCGTCGGCAAAATCATCGACGTCATCGGAAAAATCCGACCAAGTTTTGCTGCCGTGGAAGATGCCGTGAAGTCCCAGGTTGAAACGACCGGGCGTATTGGCGAGCAGGCAAACCAAACTGCAAGTTTTGCCCAGGAAGTCGTACAACATGCCCAGACGATCACCCGATCCGCAACGGAGGCCGAAGAAGGTGGAACGCTTGCGCGGCAATCCGGTGCGGAAATGAGTGCGGCCACCAGTGCCTTGCAAGCCCGTTTCACGATGATGATCCGTCAAACGGAAATTGGTGATCGACGGCGACATGACCGCCTACCCGCAAAACTCCAGGGAAGTGTCTCCTGCGGTCCAGCGTCGACCACCTTCGAGACACACGACATTTCCGAAGGCGGCCTTCTTTTGATGCCGGAAGACAACAATTTGCTGAAGACGGGAAGTTCAGCGGAACTCGATCTGGAGGGAGTAGGCCGAACTGCGATCAGGATCGTCGCAATTTCCGATGCCGGATGTCACTGCTGTTTCCAATCGCCGGACCAGGGGTTTCAGGATGCTCTGGTACAAAAAATCAACGCTGTTCACGCCAGTCATGCGAATGAGGTGGAACGGGCTCAAACCGGAGCTACAGAGGTTGCCACCGCGATGGAAAACTTGATCGCGGAAGGGAAATTGTCGCCGGAAGACTTGTTCGACACCGATTATCAGCCCCTTTCCGGAACAAACCCGCTGCAGGTTTCCACACGCGCCCTCGCGCAGCTTGAGACCATACTTCCCGAAATTCAGGAAACCCTTCTGGCAAACTGCCAGGCGGATGGCATGGCTTTTTGCGCAACAGTCGACAGGAACGGCTACCTGCCGGTTCACAATCTGGTTTTCTCCAAACCGCAAAAACCCGACGATCCTGCATGGAACCAGGCCAATTGCCGGAACAAGCGGATCTTCGATGACCGAGCCGGGCTCAGTGCCGCCCGCAATACCCGCCCCTTTCTGATCCAGTCCTACGCCCGCGATATGGGCGCTGGAAACATCGTCTGGATGAAAGAAGTGGACGCCCCGATTGTCGTCAACAATCGGCATTGGGGCGGATTTCGTACTGCCTACAAGCTCTAGCGCGTCGAAGGGCTTGCCCTCTTCCCGCTATACAGTTAGGCAG
>NZ_JAILWL010000250.1 GCF_025698965.1 Roseibium sp. | reverse complement strand
GACACTTTTTGCACCCGGCCTTGTCGCTTTCAGCCGGGACGCGGTTGCCGCCGCAGGCAGTCTTGTGGCGGCCGGTGTCGTCTTCGCACTCGTCTCCAGACGGAGTTTTTCACCGGTAACCCTGGTGCTGGGTGGCCTGGTTGTCAGCCTTTATTGTGGTGCTGCCGCTACTCTGCTGACGTTGCTGAACGACAGGTATCTGGCCAGCCTGTTCATCTGGGGAGCGGGATCGCTGTCTCAGCAGGATTGGACCATTCCGCTGAGCCTTGTTCCCAAACTTCTCGTCTTGTCACTTGCGGCCATCTTGTTGGTTCGCCCGCTGGCTGTTCTCAGCGTTGGAGACGATTCGGCCCGTGCGCTCGGCGCTTCGCCGGCGACGTTCAGAGCACTGACAGTCGCCGTGGCCGTTGGCCTGGCAGCGATCGTAACCAGTGCAGTCGGCGTTATCGGCTTTATCGGGCTGGCTGCACCGGCGCTTGCCCGTTTAACTGGTGCCCGGACAGTTGGCAGTCAGATAGTCTGGTCGACATTGATCGGCAGTTTATTGTTGTTCCTGACCGACAATACCATTCAACTCCTTGCTGGATCGCTTTCGGACTTTATTCCGACAGGAGCGGTGACGGCGTTGTTCGGCAGTCCCTTGTTGTTGCTTCTGCTAAGGAAAACGAAGTCACTCCAAGTGCCCGGGGCGCAACCAGCCGCAGTCACGCGCTGGTCATTACCGATGTCCGTAACACTGACGCTTGGAATTTTATTCCCTTTTCTACTTTTGATCGGCAGCATCGCGTTCGGCAGGACAGGGGCAGGGGCCTGGCACCTGATTTTTTCAAGTTCTGCCTTCGACCTGCTATGGGAATTGCGGGCACCGCGGGTGGTCAGTGCTGCCGCAGCCGGGGTCATGCTGGCGGTCGCCGGAGTCATCCTTCAACGGCTTTCGGGAAATGATATGGCCAGCCCGGAAGTACTAGGCGTAAGTTCCGGTGCCATGCTTGGCCTCGCCTTTGGCGTCTTCTTCCTGGCATCCAATCAGACCGGTCCTCTTGTTGTGTGGGCGGCCGTTGGTGCATTCGCGATCATGGGGCTGATCCTTCTCATGGCCAGGAAAAGCGGATTTCAGGCTGAACGCATGGTTCTGGCGGGGATTGCATTCACGGCACTGCTCGATGCTCTGATCGGAGCTCTTGCCGCGACGGGCGATCTGAGATCGCTGCTTCTGCTGCGTTGGATGAGTGGTTCCACATACGGAGCCACAGACCAAAGCAGCCTGCTTCTTGCAGGGATTTCACTTGTTCTTTTCGCAGTGTGTCTGGTGCTGGTTCGCTGGGTCGACATCCTCGACCTTGGGCCGCAGGTTTCAGGAGCGCTTGGTGTGCCGGTTAAGCGTGCAAGAGGCGTTCTGTTCTGCCTTGCAGGATTGATGACTGCTGCTGCAACACTGTCGGTCGGGCCTTTAAGTTTCATCGGGCTGATGGCGCCGCATATTGCCCGGCAGCTCGGATTCACGCGAGCCGGAGGCCAGATACTGGTATCGGCATCCGCCGGAGCAAGTTTGATGATCGTTGCCGACTGGATTGGCCGGAACGGCTATTTTCCGTACGAAATGCCGGCAGGGCTTATATCGGCACTGGTTGGGACACCGTTCCTGATGCTGCTCTTGAGCCGACAAGCGGAGTGAATGTTTCCGCGTTGACCAAGGTCTGTCTCCTGGCCGTTGCTCGCAACATCACGCGATCCGGTTTTCCCGACTCACGTTTTTGGTGTAAGAACGCGACAGCCAGGGCAACTAATTTCGATATCGCGAATGTAGCGCCGCCTCAGCCCAAAAAAATCTTCAAATCAATTCCAGGCCTATCGCCGGCAGCATCCAACAGGAGACTGCCAGGTTAACGGTTTATCGTGTTCGGTTTCAATCTGCCTTGGGGTGATTGCAAACGGAACTGCGTATCGAGTGTGTCGAATTTTCTCAAGGATTACGAACACTTCACTTGGGTTGGAAAAAGCGAAACGAGTTCGAACAAGATGTCAAATCAGACCTTATCCTCAAGCACGTATGTGCCTTTTGCTGGCGCAGATGAAGCTTTTGCGCAGTTGGTCGCCCATGCTGAGGAACATGACGCGGTTCTTGAAACTTCAGGACCGGGGGACGCCCGAATTGTGGTTGGGGACAACTCCATCCAGATCACCTCAAACGGAAAGGGACTCTCCTTCAAGGTTGCGGCGGTTTCCGAAAGTCTCCTGTGCATCTTGAAGGAAGCATCGGTTTTGCACCTGAAAGACCTGAATGCGACCGCTGCCGAAGCGCTCAGATGGAAAGATGCTGGTGTCGACAATATCGGCGAAGGACGGCCGGCAAATTTTCAGGAACTGGTATTGGTTGACAGGAGTGAACCTCTATCCGGTCTTCTAAGATTGCAATTTGAAAGTTTGGGCGAAATTGAAAGGCTCAAGGGACCGGGGATACACGTTAAGCTCCTGTGTCCTGCCGTTGCTGGCCGGATACCCGTATGGCCCACAACTGCTGCCAACGGGACGACAACCTGGCCGGTCGGGGAGGACGCGCTTCACGCACGCTATTATACGATCCGGTCCGTAAATCTGGATACTGGCACAGTCGACTTCGACATCGTCAGGCATCCAGGTGGTGTGATTTCAGATTGGGCGGAAAAGGCGCGGCCGGGCGACAGGATCGGCCTTCTCGGTCCTGGGGGGCACGAACGCCCGAGCGAAGGCGATCGCATTTTTCTCGCAGGTGACCAGACAGCATTGCCGGCTCTGGCGCGCATGCTGGAGGATCTTCCAGCGAATACTTCCGGGCACGTCATTGGAGAAGCGGAAACTCTGGACGAGCTACGATCCTATTTGCCTGAGACAGATCTCACATTGCATGCTCTGCCGCACGCCTGTTTCAGCGACGAAATCTTGAACTTGGCGAGGCAACAAACCGGCAAGGACACCACGCAATTTGCGTGGTTTGCCGGGGAGTATAAAAACGCACAGGAAATGCGAAAACTCTTCAAGAGCGAATGGGGGCTGAGCAAGGGGCGCCAGTTTTCAATAACCTATTGGCGCAAAGGGAAGGTTCATAAAGCCAATTAATGCTTTAAACCGGACGCGCTGAGACGTGCAGAGATTCGCTCTTGTCACGTCGGTTATTGATGGATTGTTAGATTGGGTGAGAGGAGAGGCTGAGTGTCAGTTGCCGAGGGGACATCTGTCAAAAAGCGAAAGGCGGCGCAACAGGAGCGTTCTCGCGCAAGGGTTCAGCTCATCCTCGATACGACACTGGCCATGCTGAACGAAGGTCCGGCTGACAGGATAACGACCAATGAGATCGCCAGACGGGCCGGGATCAGCATCGGATCGCTCTATCAGTTCTTTCCGAAGAAAGACGCAATCTTCTACGAACTTTTCAGCCAATGGCTACAGCAAACGCTGGATCAACTGGATGAAGTTGGCGACCGGTTCGATGGCGGCGAACGGCTGGAAGAGCTTTCTGATGCCGTATTCGAATGCCTGTCGCGCGATGACAGCATCAACTCTCAAGGGCACTGGCAGCTGCTACGTGCAATGGGCAGTACTGAGGAACTGGTCGCCCTCGAAGCGCATCACCAGAAGGAGGTGTTCCGGCGGATCGTGGCTTTTCAGGAAAAGTTCGGACGCAAGATTCCGCCCCGGCAAGCAGAGGTGCTGGCCACACTGCAGCACCATGTAACGGTCGGTTGCCTTGCTGCTGCCGCGCAGGTCGGACCTCATGCGGAACGCGATGCAGTGCTGGAATGGGGCAGAAAGACCATGCGGTTGGTCTACGATATCGAAAAGCTGAATGCCTGAGGTTTCAGCGCTCCGGCAATAAGCCGCCGCAAACCCGTTGATGGAGAGAGAGGCTGCAGCGTTGCAGAGCCAATGAGGCAAGCGATACGTTGCCTGCAAACCTTGAAGCTCTGCGGACAGGATTCCAGCTGCACTAATCAGATTGTATCGGGCAAGTACGGTTCGCCGACTTCGATCAAATGCCGATCTGGATCATAAAATCTGAAAACGCGCTGTCCCCAGCTCTGCTGGAGAATTGGATGCACCAGATCCACTTGCGGCTTTATGCGCGCATAGACTGCGTTCAAGTCCTCTACTTCAAAATAAAGAACGAGGTTGGTGCGGCCATAGGGACCGGTTTCGTCAGGGTTTTTTCCGAATATGGTTCGATAGAGTGAAGCACCGTCGTGAAGTGCAAAACCGTTCTCGAACTGAACGAAATTGCCGTGATCCTCGACGACATTGAGTTGCAGAACATCCCTATAGAATGCCACCGACTTGCCAATGTCCTGCACAAAGGGCAGGGGGTTGATGAATTTCATGAGGTCACACTATCAGGCTCCAGGCCATTCCCAACGAGAACCGCTCCCACGCAGCAACTCTATCTCTCACACGTTTGTAGGCGTTTTAAATTCAAAAACCTATAGATCAACGGAAGACGGCCAGTTTCAAGCGCAATAGAGATACGTTTGATACAGATTTATTCGGGTCAGCGCCAACGGTGTCGCGAACAAGAAACGCCACGTTGCAAACATTGCAGCGTGGCGTGAATTACGATCAGCAGAATGAGGTTCTAATAGCCTTTGCCGCCGAAAAATTCTTTCATGACGGTTTCGAACATAATTCTGATGTCCAGCAAGGTTGACTGGCTTTCGATATAGTCGAGGTCATATTCAAGACGCATGCGGGCCGCGTAGGCATCTTTCGTTTCCCCTCTGAACCCTCTGACCTGGGCCAGACCGGTTATACCCGGCCTGACTTTATGCCTGGATTGATAACGCGAGTCGAACTCCTCGTAAGGAACACCGTTTGCCAGCATGCCCGGAACATGAGGCCGCGGCCCGACAAGCGACATTTTCCCTTCAAGGACGTTCAAAAGCTGCGGCAACTCGTCAAAATTGCTGCGACGCAAAAAGCGACCCAAGGGTGTGATGCGCGGATCGTCTTTAACGGTTTGCTGAACACCGGAAGTGTCGCAGCTCTTGGTGTACATTGACCTGAACTTGTAGGCGACAAACGTCTCCCCGTTCAGGCCGTGCCGCCTTTGACAGAAGAGCACCGGCCCCTTGCTGGTAAACTTGACCGCCGCTGCAATGAACAGGAGTAACGGGGAAAGGAGAAGCAGGCCAACCGAGGCGCCTATCAGATCCACAGACCGTTTAAGTGCCTTGCTCGCATTTCCGGTGCTTGAATATCGTCCCGTAATTGATCGCGTTGATGAAATTTCATCAACTGAATAGACATTGTCAGACACAATAATTTTTCCCAGCCATCAAATTTCATATTCTGACACATCGCCAGATTTATCAAAGTGCAAATTAGCGAATTCAAAGGCACATAAAATAGTTTTCAACCCGCCCGATTTGATCCGAGCAACGTTAATAGTCTATTAAGTTATTTTGAAATTTTGTGCAATAGCCTCTTGTAGAAAACTGTAAGTGATTTTTTTCAAGGGCTTATGGAGTTACGTGTCTGAAAATTTTTCACTTCCCTTGCTTTTTGGTTGCGTTGCGAAAAAAAATCAGCATTTCTTTGGTGGACTTTGCAGTCAAATCGCATGCACGTGAATTCTGATGTCAGTTCGATTTCTATCGGTATTGCCTTTGTGGTTTGTGTGATTTTACTAAATGAAATTTACTCAATTGAAGCTGGGCTCTGTCATTCAATTGTGTAGGGTGAAAAATTGCCTGAATTTACATGGTTGAAATCATCGATATCTCTTATGAAATTTTCGTCAAGATGAAGATTTGGAAAACTCGATTAGAGAAACAATTAGAAACAATAAAGTCAGGGAGAGTGTGTGTTTCAGCGTGTTGAATCTGGTATGAGCGTAGCCGCATGACATTACTGAAAAACGCCCGTTTGGGTGTTCAAACGTGTGACATTGTTGCCAGACCCTTGAGAAGGCAAGAGTGCTCCGGCGGGAGCTTGAAAGCGCAAGCTTACACGCACACGACGCGAATTTTGGCGTGAACAATGCTCAAAAACGTATTAGAAACTCTTTCAATGGAGCAATCCTTGAAACGGTAAGTGGAAAAGTAATAATAATTCGATCTTTACAAATTTTATTTGCGAAAATCGTATTATACGAGAAGTTTGCGATCGGTTTATTGTCTGGAGTGAAGTAAGGTGAAAAAGTTTATTTTCTTAAGGGCGTAAATTGTTGAGGAGTACTGTGGAAATTAGGTGTCTGTTGATTTTTATCTTGTTAGTTGCGATGGGAAGACAATGTTTGTTCATTTCGGCAAATATGTAAGAAACTCCGTGCTGGTTCTAAGTTTGTGCACTGGCTCTTTCGCACATGCACAATCGTCGAGTGAGCTGATCCAGAAGGCGGAAGAGCTGCTGAACAATGCGAGCGATCCGGAAACCATTCAGGAAGCTGAAGACCTTCTGTTTGAAGCCGTCGATAACAACAGCGCCAAAGCTCTGTATGTCCTTGGTGAAAACTACGTCGAGGGAAATGTACTGGCCCAGAACGAAGGCCGTGGCTTGGCCATGATCAGTGAGGCAGCCGCGCTCGGTTTCAAACCCGCATCTTTTTATTTGTTCAAGTTTTATCAGGAAAAAGGCGAGTACACCAACGCTGTCGGCAGTCTGGAGGCTCTGGCAGCGCAAGGGGATGTGCGCGCCAACGATCAATTGGCCAAGTTCTACGCCACGGGTCCCGAAGCATTTCGAGACCTGGCACGCGCTCAGAGTTTTCTCGATGCTGTTGTTGCAAACAGCGGTAACGACGAAAATGCGATCAAGCGGACCGCCAGCACGAGAGTGACCCTGATCGAGGCGCAACTCGAAGATGGCGGGTTCGATACAAACAAGGCCTTGTCCGAGTTGGAGCAACTGGCGTCCCAAAACGTTGAGGGTGCTCTTTTCCTGTTGCGCAAGATTTATTCGAGAGGCCTCTACGGTGTACCAGCCGACCCGGCAAAGGGAATCGGATACATCGCAAAAGCGGAAAATCTCGGCAACTCGAGTGCAGCTCTTTTGCTTGGGCAGGAGTATGTGAAAGGAGCGAATGTCGACCGCGATCTCGAGAAGGGAATTTCTCTGCTCGAAAAAGCCGCTGAAAACGGTCAGGAGCGGGCTAATGTCATTCTTGCTTCGCTGGTGGTTGACGGCAACTACGACGGACTGAGCCGTGAAGTAGCCGAGGCGATTTTGTCTGATGCAGCGGACGGTGGTGACACTTCTTCCGCCAGAACGCTCGCAAGATCGTATGCGCGTGGTGATTTCGGTGCGGAGCGCACAAAGGAAGCGTTGACATATGCCCGAGAACTAGCGTCAAACGGCGAAGAAGGGGCTGTCATCCTGTTGGCGGACACTTTGCTGCGGGAAGATGCAAGCAAGGAAGAGATCGACGAAGCGGTCGCGAAACTCGACGTGCTAGCCAATACAGGCTCTGAAAAAGCTCTGATGCGGCTGATCGAACTCAATCTCGACGAAGAATTCATTCCGCGAAATCAGCAGGTGGCGGAAGACTATCTGGCAAAGCTGACGCCAGAGGCGACGGGAAGCTCGAAGAGGTTCCTTGCCGACCTATTTCTGTCGGGTGAACTTCTGGAACAGGACCCGGTCCTTGGCCTTCGCTATTTGACCGAAGCCTATAACGATGGGGTCGCATCTGCGGTTGTTCCTTACGCGCGTATCTTGATTGAAGGTGAAATCGTTCCGGCAAACCCTGAAAAAGGGATCGAAATTCTGGAAACGGCTGCGGCAACTGGCGATGTCAGGGCCAAGCAGGGATTGGCCAGTCTCCATCTCGAGGACGGTCAGCCATACACCGACAAGGTGAAGGGGTACAGCCTCCTTGAAACGCTGGTTTCTGAAACAGATGGGCCGACTGTTCCTTTCCGTCTCGGACGGGCGTATCTGCGCGGTGAAGGCGTGCCGATCGATGTTGCCAAGGCTGCAGTCTATCTGGAAGAAGCTTCCGACCGAGGACACAGTGCAGCGCCGTTTCTGCTGGGACGCGAGTACTTGCACGGCAGGAACCTCGGAAGAAACTTCCGGTTGGCGGAGAAATTCTTTGCGATAGCGGTGGAGCGCGGGAACAAGCGTGCTTTGACCAGCCTGGGGGATGTTTTCTGGCGGAATCGTAACAACAAACGTGCGCTGGAACTTTACCAGCAGGCCGCCGATGAGGGCGATGAAACAGGAACGATCAAAATCGGATTGGCTTATTTGAACCCTGCGAGATCGCCTGGAAAGCAGGCCGAGGGTTTAAGGCTGCTCGAAGATCTGAGTTCGTCCGGTTCTGCTCAGGCGTCCATGGCGCTGGCGAATGTCTTCCTGCGTGGTGACTATGAAATGCCGCAGGACAATTCCAGGGCGCTGTCCTACTACGATTCAGCGATTGCTGCGGGGAATGATGCGGCTGCAGGATTGCGTCTGACACTGCTTTCGGAAATCAATTCTTCAGTCGAGGATTTTGAGAAAATTTCACTGCTTTCCGAAGATCTGACCGAAGCCGGGCGGAATCGCTTTGTCCAAAGTGGATTTGATCGGGCCGGTCGGCAGGTTGCCTACATCGTTCAGGAAAAGCTTCAGGACCTTGGATACTACAAAGGTGCTCTGGATGGTTTGTTCGGACGCGGCTCCGAAGCAAGTATGTTGCTGTTTTGTCAGGACGATGCGTTCAACGGTCCATGTGCAACGCCTGTTTGGAGCCCCGAGAACGCAATTCGTGTCCTCAAGCATGAAAAACAAAACTAGAAGGAGATTTGTTTGATGGTCTCCTTCTTGGCCGAAAAAAAGAATTCGCCGAAAAGTAGTGGAAGTAATAATCGGTGGATCTTGAGTGATGATTAAAAGAATTATTGCTATATATGTCGATATTAATTTGAGTTTTAAGGCTGGAGAATAACATTTAATGTAAAAGTGTATTTTTAAAGTGAGTCCGAAATCTTATCTCAGTTGTTCTGCGGAGGTTTCGCGAATTTTACTTAGGGAATATTAAGGTGAAACTTCAGCGGGCGCTTTTCGTGCTGTATTTAAGGAATAGGAATGTTAGTTTCAATATTTGGTCTAGGGTATGTCGGGGCGACGGCCGCGTGCTGTATCGCCAAGCAAGGGCATCGGGTTATTGGAGCCGATGTTAGCGCTGCGAAGGTTAAGGAACTCAACGGGGGGCAGTCCCCGATCACCGAACCTGGGCTGCAGGAACTCTTGAACGAAGCACTCGATAACGGAAATCTCCACGCCGTTACCGAGATTGGCGACTGGATTTCAGGTTGCGATGTCGCAGTTGTCTGCGTCGGCACACCAAGTTCGCCAGACGGCTCGCATGACATGAGCTATGTGGCCAAGGTGTCCACCCAGATTGCGCAGG
>NZ_JAILWL010000025.1 GCF_025698965.1 Roseibium sp. | reverse complement strand
GCGCAAAGAGCTTTGTCGAACCTTGGCAATCTCTGGCACCTTGGGGCCTATGGTTACATTATTGCGGTCTTTCTTGTCTGGGTGACGCGCCCATTCGATGCAACAACCATCATATTGCGGGCCACGGGTCTTTCGATTGTGACGATAATGGCCGGGATGGCGCTCTCTCTCGTCATGACACGGGCAATCAAGGGCGGCATCAGGTTGCCTCCGAACCTTCAGGAGAAGCTGCCGGCCCTTCAGTACCGATTGAATGCCTTTGTACCGCGCTTGCTGAAAATCATCCGCCTCGTCGTTTTTCTGGGTACGTTCCTGCTGCTTCTGGATATCTGGGGTGTCCTGGGCGTGCTTGACTGGCTCGTCAGTGATGCCGGCTCGCAACTGGTCAGCAAGTACAGCGCAGCTTTCTTCGTTCTGCTGGTGGCTTTTGTCATCTGGCTGGCCGTGATGTCCTGGGTGGATCTGCGCCTTCAGTCGAGGGCCGGATATATTGTCAGCGCTCGCGAGCGGACGCTGTTCCAGCTGTTCCGGAATGCATTCACGGTTGTTATTCTGGTGATGGCGTTTCTGCTGGCCTTGTCCGAAGTCGGTGTCAATATCGGACCGCTGATCGCAGGTGCCGGCGTTGTCGGTCTGGCAATTTCCTTCGGAGCGCAGACCCTTGTCAAGGACATCATTACCGGTGCCTTCATTCAGATAGAAAATGCGATCAATGAAGGTGATGTGGTGACGGTCGCCGGTATCACCGGGACGGTTGAAGGGATCACAATACGATCCGTGCGTATGCGTGATCTCGATGGAACAACGCATATCATCCCGTTCTCCTCGGTTGATATGGTCTCCAACTTCATGCGTGGCTTCTCTTATCACGTCGCGCTGATCGGTGTTTCCTATGATACCGACATTGCCGTTGCCAAGGAGGCTATGTTTGAAGCCTTCCGGCGACTGCAGGAAACAGATTTCAAGTCCAAGATCTACGGCGATCTTGAGATGCACGGTGTAACCACTTTTGCCGCGAGCTCGATCGATATCCGCGCGCGCATCAAAACGACACCGGGAGATCAGTGGTCGGTTGGTCGCGCTTACAACGAGTTCATCAAGCAGGTGTTTGATGAGCAAGGCATCGAAATACCGTTCCCGCAAGTCACATATCATGCGGCAACACCGCCTTTTGTGGAAGAGGCGAATAATTCGAAACGCGATTCGAAGCTAAAGCCGAAACCGAACGAATTGACGGATGATGCTCCTGCAGAAGATGCGGAGCATTAATATTTTCAATGCCTTAATGTATTGCAAGCACAGGGCGGGTTTGCAGGTTGCGCGCGTGCGCAGCCTGTCAAAACGCGGGAATCTCGTATGCAAAATTGTTGATTGAATTTCGTCAGGTTTCGTTTTATTTTCATTTTACCCTTTCGATTACAGGCGCGTTCGAGCCGGAGACTGACATATGGCGGCTGACTACGATCTTTTGATTATTGGTGGAGGCATCAACGGGACCGGGATTGCCCGCGACGCCGTTGGGCGTGGAGCGTCGGTACTCCTGGCCGAAATGGGAGATCTTGCAGGCGCAACGTCTTCAGCCTCGACCAAATTGATCCATGGTGGGCTACGGTATCTGGAATACTACGAGTTCAATCTCGTACGGAAGGCGTTGAAGGAGCGCGAAGTCTTGTGGCGTGCTGCTCCCCATATCGCCTGGCCACTGCGTTTCATTTTGCCGCATCACAAGGACCTTCGGCCTGCCTGGCTGCTGCGTCTTGGTCTATTTCTTTATGACCACCTGGGTGGACGCAAACTTCTACCTGCCACAAAGACCGTACGGCTGGACCAGGCACCTTATTCACAGGGGCTGAAAAAGCTGTTCCGGAAGGGGTTTGAATACTCGGACTGCTGGGTGGACGATGCGCGCCTTGTCGTTCTCAATGCAAGGGATGCGGCGGACCGTGGCGCAAAAGTCCTGACGCGTACCAAATGTATCAGTGCACGCCGCGACGGCACTGTCTGGTCCGTGGTTCTCAAGGACATGACCTCCGGTGAAGAGCAGACGGTCACGGCAAGCGTTCTTGTGAATGCCGCAGGCCCCTGGGTTGCCGAAACCCTGAACCGGGTTGCCGGGACGAACAACAATTCAAAGATCCGTCAGGTCAAGGGCAGTCATATCATTGTGCCGCGCTTGTTTGATCATGACCGGTGTTTCATATTCCAAAACGGAGACGGTCGGATTGTTTTCGCAATTCCGTATGAAACCGACTTCACGCTGATCGGCACGACAGACGTCGATTATCACGACGAGCTGGGTGAAGTGCAGATCTCGCAGGACGAGATTGAATATCTTTGCAAGGCCGCCAGCGAGTATCTGGAAAAGTCGATTGCACCGGACGATGTGGTTCACACCTATTCCGGTGTCCGTCCTCTTTATGATGACGGTGCCAAAGATGCCAAGGCTGCAACGCGCGATTATGTGCTGGAGCTGGAGGGCGGCGAAGACAATCCCGCCGTTCTGTCGGTCTTTGGTGGAAAGATCACGACCTACCGCAAATTGTCCGAACAGGTGCTTGCCAAGCTGGAACCGTATCTGCCTTTCAAGCGCGGCGTTTGGACAGCCTACGCACCGTTGCCAGGGGGTGATTTCAAGGTCGATGAATTCGACGACCAGGTCGCCAATCTGCAAAAGGACTTCCCATTCCTGGACAAGACCTTTGCAACCCGGTTGATCCGGCACTACGGAACCGATGCGCGACTGTTTCTTGGAGAGGCCAGGACCGTTGCGGATCTCGGGCGCTGCTTTGGCTACAACCTCTATGAGGTGGAAGTGAAATGGCTGATCGAGCGCGAATGGGCGCGTACGTCACAGGATCTGCTGTGGCGCCGGTCCAAGCTAGGCTTGAGGCTCAGCAAAGAGGAAGCTGCTGACCTTGATACTTACATGTCCGACTATCTTGCAGACCGGGCCGGCGCTGCGGCATAGTTTCCGGATGATCTGACCTGCCGGCCTTGCCGGCAGTTTTCTTGAATAAAGCAAAATCAATTGGGAGGTGCGCCATGGCCGGATGTGTTTTGGCAATAGACCAGGGCACAACATCAAGCCGGGCGATTGTGTTCGGCGATGATTTTAGTCCCATCAGCGTGAGCCAGCAGGAATTTCCGCAGCATTTCCCGAAGTCGGGATGGGTTGAGCACTCGCCTGCGGATATCTGGACAAGCACGCTGAGGGTCTGCAGGGAAGCCATGGAAAAGGCTCCGGCAGGTGGTGACGCGGTTGCCGCAATCGGCATCACCAATCAGCGCGAGACAACCCTGATCTGGGACCGCACTACAGGTGAACCGGTCTATAACGCGATTGTCTGGCAGGATCGTCGTACCGCCGATTTCTGCGCCGGACTGCGGGCCCGGGGTCTTGAGGAAAAGTTTACGGCAAAGACCGGCCTGCTGCTCGATCCTTATTTTTCCGGCACCAAGATCGCCTGGATCCTGGACACCGTTGACGGGGTCCGTGCGCGTGCGGAGCGTGGCGAACTGGTCTTCGGAACGGTCGATACCTGGTTGATCTGGCAGCTGACGGGTGGTGCCAAGCATGTGACCGACGCAACAAATGCTGCCCGGACGCTGATCTACAACATTCATGAAAATGCGTGGGATGAGGAACTTTGTGAGCTTTTGAACATCCCCTTGAACCTTCTTCCCGAGGTCAAGGACAGCGCAGACGACTTCGGGTCGACAGCGCCGGATCTGTTCGGTCGCTCATTGCCCATACTGGGTGTCGCAGGCGATCAGCAGGCGGCCACCGTGGGGCAGGCCTGTTTTGAGCCGGGTATGGTTAAATCCACCTATGGTACGGGCTGTTTTGCCTTGATGAACACCGGTGATGAGCCGGTTCGGTCAAACAACCGGATGCTGACCACGATTGCCTATCGGCTGGATGGCAAAACAACCTATGCCCTGGAAGGGTCGATCTTTGTTGCTGGTGCTGCTGTTCAGTGGTTGCGCGATGGTCTTGGTCTGATCGAAAGCGCTGGCGATACCCAGTCTCTTGCCGAGCAGGCGGATCCCAATCAGGATGTTTATCTCGTCCCTGCTTTCGTCGGGTTGGGAGCGCCTCATTGGGATGCTGATGCTAGAGGCGCGATGTTCGGTCTGACGCGCAATACCGGACCGAAGGAAATTGCAAAGGCGGTTCTGCAAAGCGTCGGCTACCAGACAAGCGATCTGGTGGATGCCATGCGGGCGGATTGGTCGGAAGCCGGAGCGGAGCAACCGGTTCTGCGGGTTGATGGTGGCATGACTGCGTCGGATTGGACCATGCAGTTTCTTGCCGACATTCTGGGCGCCTCCGTCGACCGGCCGACCGTTCCGGAGACGACCGCGTTGGGGGCAGCCTGGCTCGCCGGATCGAAGGCCGGCATATGGCCGGGTCAAGAAGCCTTCTCCGCACAATGGAAGTTGGAAAAAAGATTTGAACCCGGGCTTGATGAGGAAGAACGTAAACGATTGCTCTCAGGGTGGCGAAATGCCGTTGCTCGAACCCGTACTGCCCAGGGTTGAGGATTTGAAAGGCTCTCGTAATAGCGAGAGCCTTTTGTTTTCAATAAGTTAGTAAAATTCGAATATTGATGTCGTAACGGTATGAGTTTCTAATCTGTTAATCCTAACGGATTAAAAATTTACGGCAGTAAAGCTTACCTAGCAAAAATATTTCAAAACAGGCCCCAAATTAGAAATATGTTGGTGGTTGATTTTCTGCCGAAAAAACGCCTTAGTTTGCGCTGGCTTGGGCTTAACTCCTTTGCACGGTTCAACGATGCAAGGCCCTTGCTCTTCATCAAGGGGAGAACAGTTTGATGAATTTCCAAAAATCCTTGAAGGCAACCCTTCTTGGCGCCAGCCTGGCTGTGATTGCGGCAAGCGGCGCTTCCGCAAAAACTCTGGTTTATTGCTCAGAAGGGTCTCCTGAAGGCTTCGATACCGCTCTTTACACAGCGGGCACTACTTTCGACGCGTCCTCCAAGCCGCTCTACAACCGGCTTGTCGAGTTCAAGCGCGGCACGACTGAAGTGATTCCCGGTCTGGCAGAGAGCTGGGAAGTCTCCGAAGACGGTCTGGAATACACCTTTAACCTGCGTAAAGGCGTCAAGTTCCACACAACCAGCTTCTTCACACCGACTCGTGAATTCAACGCCGACGACGTGATTTTTTCCTTCGAGCGTCAGCTCAAGAAAGACAATCCGTGGCACGAATATACACCGGGCACTGCGTGGGAATACTTCAACGGCATGTCCATGCCGGATCTCATCAAGGAGATCGTGAAGGTTGACGATCACACGGTTAAGTTCGTTCTGAACCGTCCGGAAGCTCCGATGGTTGCCAACCTGGCAATGGACTTCGCGTCGATCGTTTCGGCTGAATATGCCGCTCAGCTGGAAGCAGCCGGCACCAAGGAACAGATGAACCAGCAGCCAGTTGGTACAGGTCCGTTCTCCTTCGTCGGTTACCAGAAAGATGCCGTGATCCGCTATGCGGCTCATCCTGACTACTGGAATGGCAAGGAAAAGATCGACAACCTGATCTTTGCCATCACGCCGGACGCTGCGGTTCGCCTGCAAAAGCTGAAGGCAGGTGAATGTCACGTGATGCCGTATCCGGCACCGGCCGATATTGCCGATATCCGTGACGACGGCAACCTGACGCTAATGGAACAGCAGGGCCTGAACGTCGGTTACCTTGCCTACAACACCAAAGTGGCTCCGTTCGACAAGAAGGAAGTCCGCAAGGCGCTGAACCACGCGATCAACAAGCAGGCGATTCTCGATGCCGTCTTCCAGGGATCTGGTCAGGCAGCGAAGAACCCGATCCCGCCGACCATGTGGTCCTACAACGAAGCCATCGAAGACGATGACTACAACCCGGAACTGGCCAAGGAAATGCTGGCTGGTGCCGGCGTGTCCGACCTGTCCATGAAAATCTGGGCAATGCCGGTTCAACGTCCGTACAACCCGAATGCCCGCCGCATGGCGGAAGTCATTCAGGCTGACTTCGCGAATGTTGGCGTCAACGTCGAAATCGTTTCCTACGAATGGGGTGAGTATCTTTCCCGTTCCAAGGACGAAGCGCGTGACGGAGCTGTCCTTCTCGGCTGGACCGGTGACAATGGTGACCCGGACAACTTCCTGGCCGTTCTTCTCGGCTGTGACGGTGTCGGTGGTTCCAACCGTGCTCAGTGGTGTAACGACGACTTCGAAGCTCTCATCCAGAAAGCGAAGACCGTAACCGACAAGGGTGAGCGTACAAAGCTCTACGAACAAGCGCAGGCTGTCTTCAAGGAAGAAGCTCCTTGGGCAACCATCGCTCACTCCGTCGTCTTCATGCCGATGTCCTCCAAGGTCACTGGTTATGTGATGGATCCGCTTGGCGGCCATTGGTTCGACGGCGTAGACATTGCGGAATAAAACCGCTTGATTTAGGGAGGCGCTGGCAGTAATGCCGGCGCCTTCAAACATTATGACCGGTGGATGCTTTCATCTTACGTGACTGGATCCACTGGTTCTTCGTATCTGGAACCTGACATGCTCCGTTTTCTTCTAGGCCGTCTCGGCCTGTTGATACCGACGTTTATCGGCGTCACCCTGGTCTCCTTCCTTTTTATTCGTATGTTGCCTGGGGATCCGGCTGAACTTCTGGCCGGCGAACGCGGTATCTCGCCCGAGCGACGGGCCGAGGTCTTGCGCCAACTGGGATTCGACAAACCCTATTGGCAACAGTATCTCGACTACATCCTCGGCATCTTCCAAGGTGACCTTGGCATTTCATTCGTCTCCAAAAAGCCTGTCCTGGACGAGTTTATGACCTTGTTTCCGGCAACTGCCGAGTTGGCTCTTTGCGCCATCATCATCGCGGTTTGTGTTGGAATTCCCGCCGGCATCTTCGCCGCCGTGAAACGTGGATCGATCGCGGATCAGGCGATCATGGGAACCGCACTTGTCGGTTATTCCATGCCGATCTTCTGGTGGGGCCTTCTGCTGATCATCTTCTTTTCGGGCATTTTGGGTTGGACGCCCGTTTCGGGGCGAATTTCACTGATGTTCTTCTTCCCGCAGGTGACGGGGTTCATGTTGATCGACAGTCTTCTGTCAGGGGAAAAGGGCGCCTTTCTGTCTGCGGTCCGGCATTTGATCCTGCCGTCGATCGTGCTGGCGACCATTCCTCTTGCGGTGATCGCGCGCCAGACCCGTTCCGCCATGCTTGAAGTTCTGGGTGAAGACTATGTGCGCACAGCCCGGGCAAAAGGTTTGCCGCCACGTGCGGTGATCGGACTGCATGCCCTGCGGAATGCGCTTATCCCGGTTGTGACCACCATCGGACTGCAGGTTGGTGTGCTGCTTGCGGGCGCGATCCTGACGGAGACCATTTTCTCCTGGCCCGGGGTTGGGAAATGGCTGGTCGACAGTATCTCCCGCCGGGATTATCTGGTCGTTCAGGGCGGTCTGCTGCTGATCGCCGGTATCATCATGCTGGTCAATCTGATCGTGGACGTGCTCTACGGTTTGATCAATCCGCGTATCCGCCATCACTGAGCCGAGGGTTAGAACATGACAAACACGTCCCCGGCCACGAAGGCCGATACATCAAAACTGGAAGCGGAAAGCCGCAATGCCACCAAGGCGCAGCTGATCGAATTCTGGTATTACTTCTCGCAGAACAAAGGCGCGGTTGTCGGCCTGGTGGTTTTTGCACTTCTGGTTCTTACCGCCGTGCTTGCCCCGCTGATTGCACCGCACAACCCCGACTTCCAGTATCGGGACAGCTTTCTCGTCCCACCATTCTGGGAAGAGGGCGGAAAGGCTACCTTCATCCTTGGAACCGATGCGGTGGGCCGGGATATTCTCTCCCGCCTGATTTTTGGTGCACGGCTGTCCTTGCTCGTGGGTGTCATGGTCGTCACCATCGCGCTTACCGGCGGTATCGTAATCGGTGTTGTCGCGGGATACATGCGCGGTTCCGTTGATACGTTCATCATGCGTATCATGGACATCATCCTGGCCTTTCCGTCACTGCTGCTCGCCCTGGTGCTTGTGGCCATTCTGGGTCCGGGCCTGATCAATGCGATGATCGCAATCGCGATTGTCCTGCAGCCGCACTTTGTCCGTCTCACCCGCGCAGCCGTCCTGTCCGAACGATCGAGGGACTATGTGGTTGCAGCGAAAGTGGCGGGTGCCGGTCATTTGCGGTTGATGTTCAAGACAATTCTGCCGAATTGCCTGGCTCCGCTGATCGTTCAGGCAACGCTGTCCTTCTCCAATGCGATCCTTGATGCAGCGGCACTGGGCTTCCTTGGCATGGGCGCGCAACCGCCAACACCGGAATGGGGCACAATGCTTGCAGAAGCGCGTGAATTCATTCTGCGCGCCTGGTGGGTGGTCACGTTCCCGGGCCTTGCAATCCTGATCACCGTTCTTGCCATCAATCTGGTCGGCGACGGCCTGCGCGATGCGCTCGATCCGAAACTGAAGAGGAGCTAAACTCATGTCTCTTCTTGAAATCAGAAACCTGAAGGTCGAGTTCGACACTGCCAAAGGCCCGTTCAAGGCGCTGGACGGCGTCGACTACAAGGTCGATGCCGGTGAAGTGCTTTCGATCGTTGGGGAGTCTGGCTCCGGAAAGTCCGTTGCCATGCTGGCAACCATGGGCCTTCTTCCTGACAGCGCGACGATCACCGCCGACAAGATGGAGTTTGAAGGTCTCGATCTTCGAACCCTTTCTGCAAAGGAAAAGCGCAAGGTGATCGGCCGGGATATCTCCATGATCTTCCAGGAGCCGATCGCCAGCCTCAATCCCTGCTTCACGGTTGGATTCCAGCTGAGCGAAACCCTGAAGGCCCACACGGAGCTGAAGGGCAAGCAGATCAAGGATCGCGTGATCGAGCTGCTCACATCGGTTGGTATTCCCGACCCGGCTGGCCGTTTGAACGCCTTTCCGCATCAGATGTCCGGTGGGCAGTGCCAGCGTGTGATGATCGCGATGGCGATTGCCTGTTCGCCGAAGCTGCTGATTGCGGACGAGCCGACAACGGCGCTGGACGTGACAATTCAGAAGCAGATTCTGGATCTTCTCGTGAAGCTGCAGCAGGACAGCGGCATGGGCCTCATCATGATCACGCATGACATGGGTGTTGTGGCGGAAACCGCGGATCGCGTGATCGTTCAATACAAGGGCCGCAAGATGGAAGAAGCCGATGTGCTTTCCCTCTTTGAAAACCCGCAAAACCCTTACACCAAGGCTCTTCTGTCCGCGTTGCCGGAAAATGCGACCGGCGACCGGTTGCCGACGGTGAGTGACTTTGCAGAAGCGGGAGGCTTCTAGATGTCCGACGATGTGATTCTCAAGGTCCGCGATGTCTACCGGACGTATGACATCAAGGGCGGCCTGTTCAAGAAGGCATCTCAACTGACGGCGGTGAAAGGCGTCAGCCTGGATGTCGAACGCGGTTCGACGCTTGCAGTCGTCGGGGAAAGCGGTTGTGGCAAGTCTACGCTTGCCCGCATGCTGACCATGATCGATGCGCAGACTTCCGGCTCTATCGAAATTGACGGCCTGCCGATCGACATTTCCAAAACCGGCATTTCCAAGGAAATGCGTCAGAAGGTGCAGATTGTGTTCCAGAACCCTTACGGTTCGCTCAATCCGCGCCAGAAGATCGGTCATGTCCTGGAAGAGCCGCTGCTGCTCAATACGGACATGCCGTCATCCGAACGTCGCGATCTCGCCCTGCAGATGCTGCAGAAAGTGGGTTTGCAGCCGGAACATTATGGCCGCTATCCGCACATGTTCTCCGGTGGCCAGCGTCAGCGTATCGCGATTGCGCGTGCGATCATGATGAAGCCGAAGCTGCTTGTGCTTGATGAGCCGGTCTCCGCGTTGGACCTTTCCGTTCAGGCGCAGATCCTCAATCTACTTGCGGACCTTCAGGACGAAATGGGGCTGACCTATGTCTTCATTTCGCATGACCTGTCGGTGGTGCGGTATATCGCGGACAAAGTCATGGTGATGTATTTCGGCGAAGTGGTCGAATACGGCACGCGGGAAGAGGTGTTCGACAACCCGCAGCATGACTACACCAAGACGCTGTTTGCGGCGACGCCTCAGGCTGACGTCGAGAGTATCAAGAAGCGACTGGCCGCCAAGGCGGCCTGATCGCTCCGGGACTATCAACAGTTCCCGGGTCGGTCCGGTTCAGATAAGCTCCCGAAGACTGTTCGGGAGCTTTTCTTGTTTTTCATCACACAGACGAACCGGAAATGGTGGTTGCTGGGCGCGGTCAGCTGTGTATTGGGCCTGGTCTTGCTGGATGAAACGGTGGTTGGAATTGCGCTGCCCACCATTCAGGATAGTTTCGACCTTTCCGACAATGACGCCCATTGGGTGGTGAATGCCTATCTGCTGTCATTTGCCTGCCTTGTGGCGGTCGGTGGCAAACTGGCCGACCTTTTCGGCATGTTGCGGGTTTTTCTGATTGGGCTTGCACTTTTCGCGATCTGCTCCATCGCCTGCGGATTTGCACCTTCCGGCAAAGCGTTGATCATTGCCCGTGCGTTTCAAGGCGTCGGCGCTGCGGTTATCTTTCCGATTTTTCTGGCGATGATCACCGTAACGTTCCCGAAGGAAAGGCGAGGTTCGGCTCTTGCGACAAGTGGAGCGGTCGGCACAACTTTTCTTGCACTCGGTCCACTGGTGGGAGGGCTGTTTACAGACCTGCTCTCCTGGCGGTGGATCTTCTGGATCAACCCGTTTTTTGCGCTGGCTGTTGGTATCATCGTTGCCATTACCTGGCGAGATGTCGAGAGGCCAGCGGGTCGCCGGATCGACTGGCTTGGCCTGGTTCTGATCGCTTCCGGCATGTGCCTGGCTGTCTTTGCCTTGATGGAGGCAGACAGTTGGGGTTGGAGCAGTCCCGCGATCTGGATCTGTCTGATCGCAGGATTTGTTCTGCTGGCCATCTTCTGTTGGGTCGAGACACTGTTGCAGGTTCCGCTGATCGAAGTGCGCCTGTTCGCCAGTCCGGTTTTCGCCGGAAGCAACCTGGTTCTTTTTCTGGCGCAGTTTGCGAAGATGCCACTGTTTGTATTCGTCGCGCTTTATGCGCAAACGGATCTGAAACTCAGCCCGCTTATGGCAGGTTTCCTGGTCATGCTGGCTCCGGCCCTGCAGCCAGTGACAGCCGCGATTTGTGCAAAGCTTGCCGACAAGACACCGAAGCGCCGCCTGGTTGTTTTTGGAACACTGGTGTTGATCGTGTCGTTTACCTGGCTTCTGGTTACAGAACCCATGAAGAATGTCTTCGTGTTTGCACCCGGCCTGTTGGTCGCCGGGCTTGCTTTCCCGTTTTTGTTCACGCCGACACGGGCAGCGATCGCCGAAGCCCTACCGGAATACAAACACGGCCAAGGCGGCGGTATTGCAATGACTTCCCAGATTATCGGAGGAACCGTCGGACTTGCGGCATCCAGCGCGGCCTTCGCCCTTGGAGGTTATCAGATGGTTTTCGGGCTTACAGCGGTGCTTTCAATTCTGGTCATGATCCACGCCTTGTTCGCATTTCGCGGGTTTTGAAGTAGAAAGATCGTTATTCATGAGTTGAACAATTCGTTATTTCGGGTATTATCGAACTATGAGAAAAGAAGACGCCATGGATGCATTGGCTGCCCTCGGTCAGGAAACACGCCTCGATGTCTTTCGCCTTTTGGTGAAGGCAGGAAAAGAAGGGCTGTCCGCGGGAGCTATATCAGGTGCACTCCACGTGCGTCCAAACACCCTGTCGACCCACTTGGGTATCCTGTCTCAGTCCGGCCTTGTGAATTCGGAGAGGGACGGGCGCTCAATACATTATCGTGCGGATCTCGGCACAATGCAGTTTCTGGTGACCTATCTGCTGCAGGATTGCTGCGGTGGCAATCCCGAACTCTGCGCACCGATCATCAATATGGCCACAAAGACTTCCGCTGAAGACGAGGCCTGTTAAGACGCCAAAATCAGGTGGGGCAATTACTTTAAATGCGTAACGTTTTGTTTGTCTGCACGGCCAATTCGGCCCGTTCAGTGCTGGGTGAGGCATTGCTGCGTCATTTGGGGCGAGGTAAATTCACCACTTTCTCTGCGGGGTCAACGCCAAGGGGAACAGTGAACCCGGATGCGCTGGCCTGTCTGGCACGGCATGGACTACCGGCTGAAGGTTATCGATCCAAAAGCTGGGAAGAGTTTTCCGGACCAGGTACCCCTGAAATGGATCTCATCGTAACCGTTTGCGATAACGCAGCCGGAGAAGCCTGTCCCGTCTGGCCGGGGCACCCGCTTGTCGTGCATTGGGGCATTCCCGATCCGGCGTCCGTCGATGGGGACGAGGCAACACGTGCGAAAGCATTTGATCTGGCTTACGAGCGTCTGGAATTCCGTATCAACGCCATGCTCTCACTTGGAGACGGCGTCTTTTCCGCCAAAGACGGCAACAGCCGGCTTGCAGCCATTGGTGCGGCAGTCGATGACTAGGGATTAACGACATGTCTGAATTCAGTCTTTCCCGGCGCCTTGTGGCTGAGGCGCTCGGAACCGCCATGCTTGTGGGCACTGTGGTCGGGTCCGGTATCATGGCCGACAACCTGTCCGATGATGTTGCGGTTTCACTGCTTGGCAACACCATCCCGACCGGGGCCATTCTGGTGGTTCTGATCACCATGCTTGCACCGATCTCCGGGGCGCATTTCAATCCCGCGGTTTCGTTTGTGTTCTGGCTGCGTCGCGAGCTCCCGTTCGGTGTCGGTATTGCCTATATTACCGCGCAGATTGCCGGAGGAATTTGCGGATCTCTGATCGCGCATGTGATGTTCGATCTGCCGGTCTGGCAGGCGTCGACCACGGTGCGCACGGGCTCTGCACAATGGGTTGCGGAAGTCGTGGCAACTTTCGGGCTCCTGGCCAGCATTCTGGCCGGTATCCGCTTCCGGGAAAGTGCGGTTCCCTGGCTCGTCGGTCTCTACATCACTGCTGCCTATTGGTTTACGGCCTCGACCTCCTTTGCCAATCCTGCCGTGGCGATCGCGCGCAGCTTCACCGACACGTTCGCAGGCATACGTCCCGTCGACCTGCCGGGATTTGTCCTTGCCGAATTTGCCGGCGCTGCCCTGGCTCTGGCATTGTTCACCTGGCTCCTGAAGTCAGAAAAAGCCTGAAACTCAACCGGCCCTAGAGTGGCTTCCTCATGAACCACCGGCGATGCTCCGCCGGTGGTTGATCCGGTCCGTTTTCGAGCATGCCGAAGTCGTGATAACCCAGCTTGAGATAGAAGGCGTGGGCGGGTGGACTTGAAGTGTCCAGCCAGACATTGAAACAGCCAAGCTCGCGTCCTTTCTGTTCGGCGGCAGCAACCAGCCTGCTGCCGAGACCGGTTCTTTGAAAGAGGTCGTCGACCCAGAGCGTCTTGATCAACAACCAACCGTAAGAGCTGGAGGCAGTCAGTCCACCAAGCAATTGTCCAGTGTCAGATGTGGATTTAAGCACAAAGGATTCATTACGTGACTGGGCATTTGTTTGTGCAAGCGAAGTCAAAAGTTTGCGCTCGATTTCTGCAGCTGTCGCGTCACTTTCGGCTTCAGTGGCAATTGACAATTTGAATGAAGTCACGGCTGGCTCCCGGCGTAGCTTGGAATGATGCGAATGCCATCAACTCCTCCTTAGAAATCCCGCGCGCATATTAAGTGCTCAGGAGAGCTGTCGCCTGGCGCCGAAGATAGAACATGAGATTTTCGACTTCCTCCATCGCGGTTTTTTCATCTCCGGCGGCGATCGCCTGCATGACTTCAAGGTGGCTCCATGCAGCCGGATTGAGATCGGCCTGACCAAAATGCTTGAACCAGAAGCGTCTGCATTGGGTCTGCAGGGGAGCAAGCGCCTTGGCGGCAAACGGATTGCAGGCAGCCTGGGAAACGACCTCATCAAAGGCCTTGTCCAGACGCAGATATTCTTCGACGTCAGGTATGGATGCCGCTTCTCGCATGTCTTCCGCACATCTCTCCAAGGTCTTGCGTTCTTCCTGGCTGGCCAGACGTGCCGCGGATCCGGCCACAAGGCGCTCCAGGGCATGTCTTGCATCGAGTACCTTGATGAAGTCTGAGGGGTTCATTTCTGCAATGATGACCCCTAGGCGCGGGCGAATTGTCAAAAGACCTTCCCAACTCAAGCGTTGAAGCGCTTCTCTGATGGGCGTTCGACCCAGCCCGAGCCGTTGTGCAAGCGCCACTTCCGTCACCGCTTCACCCGGCTTCAGTTTCAAGGTGACTATGCCTTCTTCCAGATGTCGGTAAGCCTGGGCCGATTGGCTCATTTCCGTCGTCATCAAACAAGTGATCCTCTGAATTCAGATGTATTATAGATATATCACTGGTCGATCTAAGGAAAGATCTGGTTTCAAGATGTGTAAATTGTCTGTCTCCCTTGCCCGGAACACTCAGGAGGTGTTCGAACCGGTGAGTTCTTCTCAGCCAAGTCTTTCCCGCTATTGCAAAAATTGAAAAAGCTTGCTTGAACTCACTGATGAGCAAAGGGCGTATTTACGTGGCAGGAGCCGGTATTATTGGCATGGCTGTTGCCGCAAATCTTCTACAACGTGGTTTCGATGTAACGATTGTGGACCGGGAAGGGCCTGCAGCGGGGGCAAGCCGCGGCAATGCGGGTGCGATTGCCTGGACCGATGTTGCTCCGCTGGCCTCGCCTGGGCTCTGGAAACAGGCGATGAGGTGGATCGCCGACCCGCTTGGGCCGCTGACTGTCCGGCCAGCATACGCATTGAAAATACTGCCCTGGATGCTTCGTTTCATGGCAGCCTCGAATTCCCGGCAAATGAGGCGCAGTACGAAAGCTCTTGCGGATCTGAATGGTGCCGCTTTACCCGCCTGGGAGCGTCTGTGGCGGGTGTCCGGCACGCATAATCAGGTTCGGCGTGATGGCTGTCTGGAGGTGTTCGATACCGAGGCTTCATTGACAAAGGCTCAGGCAGGGTGGCAGGAGCAGCGTGCCTTCGGTATCGAAATCGAGCAACTCGATGCTGGCGCTATCAGAGACCTGGAACCTGATCTGTCCGATCGTGTCATCGGTGGCGGTTTCGTTCCGGGTTGGATGCAGGTCGATGACCCGATGCTTCTGTGCCTCTCCCTTGCCGACTGGCTAAGATCTCAGGGGGTTGAATTTGCAGTTGCCGAGATCGGTCGATTAAAACCGACGGACAGGGGATGCGTTCTTTTGTTCAAATCGGGAGAGCAGATTGCGGCCGAGCGGCTGGTGATTGCCTGTGGGGCGTGGTCGAAGTCTCTTGCGGGGCAGCTCGGCGACAGCATTCCGCTCGATACGGAACGGGGATACAACATCACGATCCCGAGCCCGGGCGTGACAGTCAAACGAATGATCATGCTGCCCGGGCACGGCTTTGTTGTGAGCCCGTTGTCGACAGGTTTACGAGTTGGAGGGGCGGTGGAATTCGGCGGTCTCAAACTGTCGCCGAACTGGAAGCGCGTCGATGCCATGGTGACCAAGGCGCGGTTGTTCTATCCGGGCCTGAAGACCGACGGGGGTGAGCGATGGATGGGGTATCGGCCATCGATCCCGGACAGTCTGCCGGTCATATCACCAGCGTCAAAGCATGAAGGCGTCTTTTATGCTTTCGGTCATGCCCATCACGGTTTGACGGAAGCTGCAGTCACTGGAGAACTGATTGCCGACATGATCGAAGGCAAGACATCCGTGATTGATGTCAAACCTTTTGCGGCGGACCGTTTCTAAGCGAGGTCTTCGACATTTGGTGAAAACGGCGGCCAATGGCCGCCGCTTCGGGGCTTATCGCACCATTGCCAGTTTCAATGTCAACTGCTCGGTCATGTCATGCAGACATTCGCCGGTCTGGTGAAAGCCGTAGGCCGCGTAAAAACGCCGTCCTACCTTGTTGTTTTTGAAAACCTCAACCGTTAAAGGGCCTTTCAGTTTCACCGCATGGTCCACAAGGCTGCGGCCAAGGCCCTGACCGTGGAATGCGGGATCAAGAAAAAGTCCGCCGATCTGATTTTCAAGAAGAGCGATGAAGCCCACTGGTACATCGTCGATTACGACGACGAAGGTGTCCGCCTTTGGCAAATAGACATCACGGATCGCGTTTGCAGCCATGTCGTGAAAGTCATCATCCAGAAACGGATGCGCGAATTCGCTGGCGATGCGCCAGATGTGCAGGATCGCGTCAGTGTCTTCACTGACATAGGGTCTAATCATTTTGGAAACGTCCGTCCTGTTCCGGTCAAGGATACTGACCGGTTTGAAAACTCTTCTCTAGGGTTCGGCAAGTGCCGCCTGTTTAGTCAGGAAGCAGGTTGCTGATGGACACCCGTTGGTGCCCGAAGGGTCAGGACATAAAATCTCCGAAGTCTGCTTTGTCAGGCTAGCATGAAGGGTGCGGTTTCGAAACGCACAGCAGGTAGGTGCCGGGCTCAGACCTGTTGCATCGGCGATTGCCGCTGTGCGCGATAGATCTGATCGAGCCTTAGTGTGACGATTGCAAAAATCACCCAGCCGACATGGAAACCAACACCTGCCAGCATGACCAGACTGCCAGGGATAGGACCTATGGCTGCACGTTCAAAGGCTTCTGCAATGTTGGTCAGCGGAACGGGATGAATGGCTATCTTGCCGTAATAGGCCACGGCCTGAATGGCCAGGATCCAGGAGTAATTGCTTCGCAGTCTCCTTCCGGCAGCCCGTACAAGGCTGATGTGATAATGGGGCATCTCGTAATCATCGGCGAGCAAAGTGCTCCAGTTCCCGGTCATGGACAGTCTGTGGCCGTGGAGTATCGGCGCATAAAAATCAGATTCCAGTAGCCGTGCCCGAGCGCGGAACATGTTGTAGTAGCGATAGCGGCGGGCTTCGAAAATCAGGAACACGGTGACCAGCAGGCCGACCAACACCATCGGCAGGGGGGAGGCATCCCTGTTGGAAAAGGTTGCCGACAAGGCAATGCCGGTGGTCACGACTGCCCAGTTGGTGGTGTTGTCCAAGCGGGTTCGCCAGTGAGTGCTTCGAAAAACTTCAGCCCGGTAGAGATGCGCAAGCGCGCCAAGTGTCCCGGAGTCCATGTCCTGGTGAAGCCTCTCGTCAACACTCTTTTCGCCTGTCTCCCCCGGCATGCCGTAACCCTCGTGTCACGTCCTTCAGGGAAAGCTTAGACGCAAAGTCGAACCGGGTCGAGGTCAGCTATCGAGATCACCCAGAAGAGATTGCATCAGCCTCTTCCAGTTGCTGCGAAACAGGCTGTTGGAAAAAGCTACTTCCGCTTCTTGTTCATGGCGGCTGCAAGCGCCGCGGCCATGGCGTTGTTGCCACCGTCACCGCCGGAGCCTTTCGGTGCACTGCCACCACGGGGACCGTTGCCGCCCGAACGATTGCCTCCCGGACGATTGCTTCCCGGACCCCGGCCTTGCCCACGCTGGTCGCGGTCGGAGCGTTCTCGCTGGCCCTGGTAGTCGGCCTGTGATTTCATCGTCATGGAAATGCGTTTGCGCGGCACGTCCACTTCCAGGATGGTTACCTTGACGATGTCTCCCGCCTTGACGACCTGATGAGGATCGTCGACGAAGCGGTCGGCAAGCTGGGAAACATGCACCAGACCGTCCTGATGGACACCGACATCCACAAAGGCTCCGAAATTGGTGACATTGGTAACCGTGCCTTCCAGCTTCATGCCCGGTTTCAGATCGGAAATTTCCTCGACGCCGTCCTGAAGAGCTGCCGTCTTGAATTCCGGCCGCGGATCCCGGCCCGGCTTTTCAAGTTCTGAGAAAATATCCTTGACGGTCGGCAGGCCGAATTTTTCGTCTGTATATTCTGCCGGATCCAGGCCCTTTAGAAGGGAGTTGTCGCCCATGATCTGGCGAACATCGCGGCCGCAGGCTTTGACGATACGTTTGGCGAGTGGATAGGCCTCCGGGTGAACCGAAGACGCATCGAGCGGTTCCTTGCCGTCATTGATGCGCAGGAAACCCGCGCAAAGCTCAAATGCCTTGGCACCAAGGCGCGGAACTTCCTTCAATTGTTTGCGGCTGTCGAAGCGTCCAATGGAGTCGCGGTGTTCAACCACGGCTTTGGCGAGGCTTTCAGACAGACCAGAAATTCGCGAAAGCAGGGCCGGTGAGGCGGTGTTGAGGTCAACGCCAACCGCGTTCACCGCGTCTTCGACCACCGCATCGAGTGCGCGGGCAAGCTTGGTCTGGTTGACGTCATGCTGGTACTGGCCAACGCCGATGGACTTCGGTTCGATCTTCACCAATTCCGCAAGCGGGTCCTGCAGGCGCCGGGCAATGGAGGCCGCGCCACGCAGGGAAACATCGATATCCGGCATTTCCTTTGCTGCCAGCTCGGAGGCTGAATAGACCGAAGCCCCGGCTTCGTTGACGATGACTTTAACCGGTCGCTGGCCGGCGGGAATATCGGTCAGCACATCGCCGGCGAGTTTGTCCGTCTCGCGACTGGCCGTGCCATTGCCGATGGCGATCAAGCCAACCTTGTGCTTGGCGATCAGCGCGAGCAGCGTGGCGCGAGATCCGGAAACATCGTTGCGCGGCTGAAAGGGGTAAATCGTTGCGGTATCGACCAGCTTGCCGGTGTCGTCCACCACAGCGACTTTCACTCCCGTGCGGATCCCCGGGTCCAGGCCAAGCGTCGACTTTGCACCCGCCGGGGCGGCCAGGAGCAGGTCTTTCAGGTTCTTGGCGAATACCTGGATAGCTTCTTCCTCGGCCTTGTCCCTCAGAACACCCATCAGGTCGAGCTCCAGATGGAGGGCGAGCTTCACCTTCCAGGCAAAACGGGCAACTTCCATCAACCACTTGTCCGCCGGTCGGCCGTGATCGGCAATTCCATATGTATCTGCGACCATCTTGACTGCTGGCAGCACCGGCGACACGTCGTCGGCGTCAACGGTCAGGTCGACAGACAAGATGCCCTCATTGCGGCCGCGGAACAAAGCCAGCGCGCGGTGGCTCGGAATTTTCGACCATTTTTCAAAATAGTCAAAATAATCTGCGAATTTCGCGCCCTTGTCCGCCATCCCGTCAATCAGCTTGGACTGGACAACACCACGCTCTTCCACATGGCGGCGCAGGCGCCCGACCAGTTCTGCGTTTTCGGCAAACCGCTCCATCAGGATTTGCCGGGCACCGTCAAGAGCGGCCTTGGTGTCGGCAATGCCCTTGGCCTCGTCAACAAAGCCGGACGCTTCCGTCTCGGGGGTTTTGGCCGGACTTTCGAGCAGGAGATCTGCAAGCGGTTCAAGTCCGGCCTCGCGGGCGATCTGCGCCTTGGTACGCCGTTTTTTCTTGAACGGCAGGTAGATATCTTCCAGCTGCGATTTTGTTTCCGCCGCCTGGATGCTTGCGGTCAGGGCATCGGTCAGCTTGCCCTGCTCGTCGATCGATCTGGTGATCGCAACACGCCGGTCTTCCAACTCCCGGAGGTAGATCAGCCGTTCTTCCAGTTTACGTAGCTGACTGTCATCGAGACCGCCTGTTGCTTCCTTGCGGTACCGGGCGATGAAGGGCACCGTCGACCCTTCATCCAGCAGCTGTACGGTCGAGTTCACCTGTCCAGCCTTGCAGCCGATTTCATCGGCAATCCGATGAGCGATGCGCAGCGCCGTGTCGGCGGATAGAGCAGCTTTGGAGTCTGCTGAAGTAGTGTCCGTATTCGTGAGGCTGACCATTTACGCAGTGACTTTCGAGATTGGAAGTTTGAGCCGCAGAAGATATTCCGCCTTAATCAGGCGGAAAAGAGACCACACGGCTCCGTCCACTGCCAATTACCTGTGCTTGGCAAAAATCGCGAGGCTCGAGGAAAATTCTGAAACAGCGATCCGCTTTGTCGATGCTCGACAGTCACGAAAACGGGTTTCAGATTGCACCTGGCGCTAGAATTGCCGTACGTCTTGAACGGAATGCAATAAATTGCGTATTCTATGTTCTATAATTACATATATCGTTGATCAGATTGTCGGGATTGCCAACTCCATGAGGAGTGGTTGGGGCACCGCAACCGGTGCATCCGAACACTAAAGGCAATACGATTCAATTATCCGGTTTGCTTAAAAGGAGCGCAGACTGATGGCACGTGGAAGGCCGAGAAAAGTCAGCACAAAAGAAGCCCTTCATTCGGTCATGATTGCGTTCTGGCAAAACGGCTATTCAAGTACGTCGATGAACGATCTTGCGGATGTCTCGGGAATGGCCAAGCCGGGCCTCTATGCTGCGTTCGGGGACAAGGAAGCACTGTTTGAAAAGGCGCTTCTACATTATTTCCAAGCCTATGGCGGTCCGGTTTTCTCGCAGCTTCAAGCTGCCAGAAAGCACTATGTGGAGGATTTTCGAGACTTCCTGGGGGCGGTTGCAGACCTAACGCTGGATCAGAACACGCCTTCAGGCTGTTTTCTGGTGAATGCCCAGGTCGATTGTGCTTACGGCTCCGAGCGGCATCAGGAGCTGGTCAACAGTTTGAGGGAGTCCCGGTACACAGGCATCAAGGAGCGTCTGCTGAAGGCTGTCGCTGCCGGCGAAATGCCAGCGGATGCAGATGTCGATCGCGCCGCAACTTTTCTGGACGGCCAGTTCTCGGCCATTGCAATGCTTGGTCGCAGTGGCATCTCCGATGTGGAACTGAAGACCTTTATCGAGACGGGCTTGAGTACTTTGCCGGTGAGCGGATCGGCCGAACTTCTCTTCGATGTTCCAAACGCACCTATCTTACGACAGTGATGCGCTCTGCGGCGCGGGTCACGGCCGTATAAAGCCAACGGCTCTTGTGTTCGCGGAAAGCCCAGCTTTCGTCAAACAGGATTACATCGTCCCACTGTGAACCCTGTGCCTTGTGCACGGTCAGCGCATAGCCGTAGTCAAATTCGTCGGCCTTGCGGCGGATCGCATATGGAATGCTTTCTGCACCGTCCTCGAACATGGACGGCAATACTTTCACCTTGACGTTGGTTCTGCTGATCTCATCCTCGGAGACGACATCGAAGCGCAAGGTGTTGCCGCGCGGCTGACGCAAGCGTTTCACCGTCCAGAGTCCGCCGTTCAAAAGGCCCTTTGTCTTGTCGTTTCGCAAGCAGACAAGCTTGTCACCGACCGCGGGCATCGGTGTGGTGAAGTCCTTCAGTTCCCGTATCCGGCCATTGTAGAGGCGACGGGTCTTGTTGGTTCCGACCAGGACCTGGTCCGACGACAGGATCTGATCCTTGTCGATCTCGCGGCGATGAATGACCTTGCTCTCGCCGAATTCGCCATAATCGAGTGTGCCGCCATCCCGGATTGTCATGGACATGCGCACAATCGGGTTGTCCTGAGCCTGGCGATGCACTTCCGTCAGCATTACGTCCGGTTCGGCCTCTGTAAAATAGCCCCCGCCCTTGACCGGGGGCAACTGCGCAGGATCTCCCAGGACCAGGACCGGAGTGCCGAAAGACAGAAGGTCCTTACCGAGTTCTTCGTCCACCATCGAACATTCATCGATGACAATCAGGCTTGCGGTTGCCGCAGCACTGTCACGCTTGATGGCAAATTGCGGACCGGCATCATCCTCATCGTCGTCCAGGTCGTCCTCTTCCTTGGCAGAGCGCGGACGGTAAATAAGCGAGTGAATAGTGCCCGCGTCCTCACACCCTTTTTGGCGCAAGACATGCGCCGCCTTGCCGGTGAAGGCACCGAAGCAGACGTCGCCGTCAATTCCTTCAGCCAGATGGCGAGCGAGGGTCGTCTTGCCGGTCCCTGCGAAGCCGAACAACCGGAATACCTGCCGGTCGCCGCGCTTCAGCCAGGCGGCGGTTTCTTTCAGCGCTTCATCTTGTTGCGGGGACCAGGCCACGGAATCGCTCCTCACATATGCGGACCCGGTTGCTTACCCTGATTTGCGTATTTCAGCCAAGTTCGAATTCCGTTCTCCGTCGCACCGGTCGTCGCGCGGACTACCCAAGCACGGAGAAGGAACTATCCTTCGTCAGTTCGCGCTTCCGGGAGAAGGTCGCAGTGTCGATGGTGTGGTCGACATGTTGCAACGGGAACTGCAATGGCGCGTTGTCATGATCGTTGCCGCTTTCACAGTAATCGATGAGTTCCGTCATCAGGCGACCGGCAACCATCGCATTCTTGAACTGATTGCCGCTGGTGCCGATGGCCAGGTAGTAGCCGTCCACGTCACTGCGGTCATAAATAGGCAACCAGTCTTCGGTGGCGTCATACAGATCTGCAACACCGAGAGGATGCTGAGACACACCGAGTTCCGGAAGTCGCTGAGAATAACGATAAGCATAGGTCAGGGCACGATCGGTCAGATCTCTCCGGAAATCGTCCGGGTCCTCTTCGATGTGAGGGTCGCAGGACGGGTTCAGGCTGCCGATCATCAGCTGTCCGCCGCTGCCGGGTTTGACGTAGCAGGCAACGTCCGCGTCGGCCACAATCAGCCCCTTGCGCGAGTATTGGAGACGTTCAGGCGGTTTGATCTGCACCACCTCCTGCCGGAGGGGGCTATGGCCGATCCTCAGCCCGACATCACCTTGCACAAGTGCATTCACCTTGCCCGAGTGCGGTCCGGCGACATTGATGACAATGCCTGCGCTGAAGGCCTGCCCATCTTCACAGACAACACCCGTCACACGATTGTCTTCAACCGGAATTTCAACGACCTTCTTGTTGAACAGGAAAACAGCGCCCTGCTGTGCAGCGGCCTCCTTCAGGTTCCGCGCTGCCAATTGCGGATCATCGACATAACCGCTCGCAGGAAAATAGACGGCTCCTTCTATCCTGCCGCCAGTGGGTGTTCCAAAATCATCGTCGTCCATGGATTTGGCCGGGCCAAAGCGGTCCAGATTGTAACCCGGCAGGTGTTTTACGATCTGCTCCCCAGACCAGTGTTCATATTCGACACCCAGTGTATCTGCATGCCTCAGAATGTGCTCCAGCGTCTTGTCGCCGTCGGTTTTCATGAGAATCGTTCCGGTTTCCACAAAACGGGCGAGTTCGTCCGAAGTATCCGCACCCAGATTCGCCGGCCAGTTCTTCCAGTCGTTATAGCCTTCAAGGGCCATCGCTGTTCCATCCAGCGTGGAATAATAGGTTCTGATCACTGCGGCGGAACTTGACGTGGAGCCGTAACCCGCAGCAGGCAACGCGTCGATGTTCAGAGTTCTGAAACCCTTGAGGGACAGGTTGTGCGCAATGGCGCATCCAATGATTCCAGCGCCGATAATAATGGCGTCAAACTGGGTTTTTGCGTCGTCCGATGAAGGCGCAAGAGGCATGATCCGATTCCTTGAAAAGAGTCCTTCTCAGGACAATGGACATGGGTAGATCTGTCCAGAAGAATATGCGCCATCCTCTGTTCTGAAATAGTCAATCATTGTGAATTCTGCCTTCGTATTGTGGTAATCAGTCACCAAATGTTTTTAATATCACCACAATGATGATTTTGTAAAACTCTGCTGATTTTGTTCCTAAGTCTCAAATTGAAATCAACGCCCGGCGCACTCAGACTGAGAAAAACAAAAACGATTTTGTCAAAATATCAAACAGTTGGAGCAAAATGTGCGGGGCGTGAAATTGGGGGAATGGCCAACGCTGGCCTTGATATCAGCGACGGCGACAACATGGATGCTGCTCGTTGGCTTCTATTCGGAACTTGGATGGATCATCTGTCCGATTGCAGCGATCGCGGTGACTTTGCAGTCCTCCCTGCAACACGAAGTTCTTCACGGGCATCCGACCCGAAACCCTGCAATGAACGAAGCTCTTGTCTATTGTTCCCTGGGACTGTTCATTCCTTACCGCAGATTCAAGTCCTTGCACCTTCGACATCACAACAACGACCGGCTGACCGATCCCTATGACGATCCGGAGACGTTTTATCTCGCGTGGCGGGACTGGGACAGTCTGCCAGTGATCATCAAACAGATCCTCAAGCTCAACAACACATTGCTGGGCAGGTTGATCATCGGTCCGGCGGTGTCGCTGATCGGTTTCTACGGCTCGGAAATCCGGATGCTGAGATCTGGAGACAAGGCGGTTATGCGAGCCTGGCTGCACCATATCACTGGCCTGATGCCGGTCATGCTGTTCATCACTGTCGTTGGCGGTATGCCGATTTGGCTCTATGCTATTGCGATCGCTTATCCAGGAATGAGCCTGCTGATGCTGCGAACCTACGCGGAGCACAGGGCCCATGAACATGCCGAGGCGCGTTCTGTCATCGTGGAGTTCTGTCCAATTTTTTCACTTCTGTTCCTGAACAACAATCTCCACGTGGTGCATCACGCTCATCCGCGCGCACCCTGGTATCAGTTGCCTGGGATCTACAGGAACGCTCGAGAAGACTGGCAGCGCCGCAATGAGGGATATGTTTTTGCCAGTTATCTGGAGATGGCAAAACATTATCTGTTCAAGGCCAAGGAACCGGTTGCGCATCCGCTTCGGCGCACAGCGCCTCATCCGGTCCAAAACTCCAACGAGGCAGTCTCTTGAGCGGCCCGGGATATTATCCCGTTCGATTATCCATGTATGACTGGCCGGAAGTCCGTGCTGCAACCGCGGTGCTGGAGCAGGCATTGCATGCAGCACTTGAAGAAAAACTCGGATTGAAGCCGTCAGACCTGATGCCGTGGCCGGAAGGCCTGGATGAGGCAGGTATCTGGGAGCAGCCCGGGGTCCTTTTGACCCA
>NZ_JAILWL010000249.1 GCF_025698965.1 Roseibium sp. | reverse complement strand
TGCCCGGAGAATGGCTGCCCTGGGAAGATGAAGGTTATCTGAAAGGGCTCTACCAACTTGGCGACGAGATCGGCGTCGGTCTCGGTGCGCCGGACCTGATGTTTAAACGCAAGGGGCAGCTCAATCATGCCTTGGCCATGATGCACGAGCACGACTACACCGCACCGCTCGGCATTGCGATTCAGGACGGCAATTACATCGGTCAGACAGCTTCGGATGAGATCGTCCGCAACCGCACAAGCATGGTACCGGCTCTCCACGCATTCGCGAAAGACTTCCTGAAGGTGGACTACATGTTCTGGGTCAATCAGGAACCTTACTTCACCGAGGATGTCCTGCCCTGCTTTTCGGCTGACTGACGGCTGGTGCAACCGCGCATGCCCGATGCACGATTGCTCCAGCAGGTACTGTCATTCTCAGGCCGCTAGATAGGCGTCGGTGGTCAACACTGTGGCATAGGCAAATCCGAGCGCTGACATATAGGCCTTGTGAACATTCTCGGCCGAAATCGTTTCACCGTTAAACTCAAGATCACGCGAAGAGCAGGCATCTTCGATGACAGTGACCGCATAACCGAAATCCGCAGCTGCACGAGCTGCGGCGTCTATGCACATATGGCTCATGTCGCCGGCAATGGTCACCTCGCTGACGCCGCATTCATCCAGAAGCTGTTTCAGATTTGTTTCCCGGAAAGCGTTCACGTGGTGTTTGAGAACGCACTGCTCTCCCTCGGCAGGTTGCACGGTTGGATGAATGTCTGCACCAGATGAACCTGCCTTGAAGAATGGCGCGTTTTCACCGGAAAATTCGTGACGAACATGGATGACCGTCTCGCCCTCGTGGCGGGCCTGATCGAGCAATCGTCTGGCATTGGCAGAGGAGGCTTCGATATTGTGCAACTCCCATTTTCCACCAGGGAAATAGTCGTTCTGGATGTCGATCAGGATCAATGCGGATTTGGACATGAATTTCTCCTCGCGAGTTGGAAGTTTTGATTTACACCCCGCTGCCCTGGAAGCGTGATTGGCGAAATTGACATAAATCGGGTTAGATTTGACAAATGATATCCAGCGGTCAGACAATTCGGATTGGCATTGCGACCTATCCTCGCGCACAACAGGCGGCAGTCTTGGGCCTGAAGGATCTGCTGCAGTCGGCAGGTAGGTTCCAGCAGGCCGGTGCCACAATCCCGCGCACCTTTCAGGTTGAATTGGTCGACAGCTTTTCACCTGATGAATTCAAGGGTTTCGATACGGTCATTCTACCGCCTTGTCTTGGTGCGCGACCGGAAGGCAAGGAACTGGCGTCGGTTGTGCGCTGGATCGCGCGGCAACATGCACAAGGTGCACTGATCTGCTCAATTTGCGCGGGTGCTTTCGCCCTCGCGGAGACCGGCCTTTTGAACGGTCGCCAGGCAACCACACACTGGGCACTGGCGAAAGAATTCGCCGATACGTTCCCGGAGGTGCGACTTGAGGCAAGCAGGCTGATCATCGACGACGGCGATGTTGTCACCGCTGGTGGATTGATGGCCTGGATGGATCTCGGATTGAAGCTGGTAGCCCGATATTTGGGACCCGCCGTGATGTTGGAAACAGCAAGGTATTTCCTGATCGATCCAGGTGAGCGCGAGCAGAGCTACTATAATCTGTTCGCGCCGAACCTGACGCATGGCGATGCCGGGGTTCTCAAGGTGCAGCACTGGCTGCAGGCCAATTTCCAGTCCGCGGTGACTGTCCCGCAAATGGCAAGCGTTGCCCGACAGGAAGAGCGCACTTTCCTGCGCAGATTTCGAGCATCAACCGGACTTAATCCGTCGGAGTATCTTCAACGCCTGCGTATTTCCAAGGCGCGGGAACGGTTGGAGCTGACGACCGCAAGCATCGAAACCATTGCGCTGGAGGTTGGATACCTGGACGTCTCGGCGTTTCGCAAGTTGTTTCAAAAGATCGTCGGTCTGTCCCCCCGCGAATATCGCAAACGCTTTGCGCCTGCTGGCGGTTAAGCAACAAGGGACCTTTGCCTGCTTTTTATCGGGAAGAACGTTAGCGCAGGAGACACGCTCAACTCAGCGGCAAATGAGCCAGCAGGGATTTTTTCGCACCCTGTATGTGTTCCCGGGTCAGTTTCGCGGCGAGTTCGGCATTTCCGGTTTCGCAAGCTTCCAGAATTCCGAAATGCTCACGGCCGGCGCGTTCCATACCATTGCTCATGACGAGCTGTGCGCGGATCTGGCGCTCCACACGGTCGATGGCGTTGTGGGCGATTTCCAGGAAGAATTTCAGATTGCTGGCACTGTAGAGCGTTTCGTGAAAGTCCCGGTTGAGGTCGCCCCATTCCATTGGGTCGGAGGATGCGGAAAAGGCGGCGCATTTTTCGCGAGCCTGCACCAGAATGTCCTTTGACATGAGCGGCACTGCATTGCGGATGATTTCCGGTTCCACCAACGTTCGAAGGTCAAAGATTTCCTCCGTTTCGCGCGGTGACAACCCGGCGACGACAGCGCCTTTGTAGCGCTGCGTTTTCACCAGTCCCTGCTCCTCAAGACGAGAAATAGCCTCTCTCACGGGAATGCGGCTTGTGTTGAAAAGACGTGCGATTTCGTCCTGGCGAAGCGGCTCACCCTCTTCCAGCTGGCCTTCGATAATGGCTTTCCTGAGCGCATCGAACACAATTGAGGACGCAGACGCTGTTGCGGAAATGTCCATCGATTTCAGTTTCATAAGCCGGTTCTCCTTGCCCCGTCTTTTACGGGAATGCCCCGTTTTGGTGAAGCGGAAAATCTTTTCGGATATTTTATATTGAATATTGGATCCAATTTAGTTTATCAATGTGGCGCCTGACCAAATAATCTTCTGAAATGAAGAGGGGAAACCATGCTTAAGAAATTCGCGGCCGCTGCCGCACTGACACTTGTCGCCGCTCTGCCAGTGAAAGCAGACACGCTGGATGATGTGGTCGATCGTGGCCAATTGCGTTGTGGTGTCGTGCTCGACTTCCCGCCGATCGGCTATCGCGACGCCAACAATGATCCGGCCGGATTTGACGTCGAATACTGCAACGATCTCGCAGCAGCTCTCGAAGTCGAACCGATCATCTATCCGGTGACCTGGGCCGAACGCCTGCCTGTCATCGTCACCGGGCGTGCCGACGTAGTCTTCGGAGCAACTTCAGACAGCCTGGCCCGCGCCCGCACGGTCGGTTTCACCATTCCCTACGCGATCTATTATGCCCAGGGTGTTGTGAACGCTGAAAGCGGCATCAAGTCGTTTGAAGACATTCGCGGCAAGCGCGTGGCCGCTGCTATCGGTACAGTTCCGGAGCAGGAGTGGCTGAAGATTGCCAAGGAATGGGGTGAGGAGAACCTCTACCAGGGATACCAGTCCGAAAACGAAGTCTTTCTGGCTGTCGCGCAGGGCAAGGCCGACATCGGCATCACCACCAACACCGCGGTCAAGCCGATCACCGAGCAGTATGACAGTGTTGAACCTGGTCCGCGCATGCCCTGGACAACCGACTACACCTCCGTTGTCGGCAAACGCCAAGACGTGACCTGGCTGAACTTCCTCAACCTGTTTGTGACCCATCAGGTTCGCTCGGGCCGCTATGACGAACTCTGGGGCAAATATGTCGGTGGCGAAGCGCCTGAACTGCGCATTCCAGGTGTCATGTACTGATCCTCTTTCGGGGCATGCCCGGGTGTTCCGGCATGCCCCGGTCTTTTTCACGCGCTTTCAGTCGATCTCCTGAACAAGGTCGGTTCCGAGGGCATATCCGAGTGCGTCGCGCCTGAGAACGGGCGGGATCTGCCGGAGCTTCTTGAGAATGTTTGACTATAATTTCCATTGGCGGCCGGTGTTGAAAAGCCTGCCGGACCTGTTGGAAGCCGGCTTGCTGACCCTGCAGGTTGCAACGCTTTCCATGGTGGTCGGGATCGTCATTGGTCTCGTGTTAGCGCTGGTGCGAATGCACATGCGCGGTCCGCTCTATTGGCTGGCAACGTCCTGGGTGGAGCTGGCGCGCAATACGCCCGCGCTGTTCCAGCTGTTCTTCTTCGGCTTTGGCCTGGGGGCGTTTGGCCTTCATCTGAGCCCGTTTGCCATTGTTCTGTGCGGCCTCAGCTTCAACTGTGCCGGATATCTTGCGGAAAACTTCCGCGGCGGTTTTCAGGCTGTGCCGGATACGCAGCTTCGTGCGGCTCGCAGCCTCGGCATGTCTTCGTGGCAGGCCTACACCCGCATCATCATCCCGCAGGTGTTCCGGATCGTCTATCACCCGCTCACCAACCAGCTGGTCTGGGCAGTTCTGATGTCGTCGCTCGGCATGCTGGTCGGTTTTCGCGAACTCAGTGGCGAAACCCAGTTCTTTGCCAGCCGAACGTTTCGGATTTTCGAATATTTCGCCGTCACGGCAGTGATCTACTACGTGATCGTCAAATTCATCCTGGCGGCGTCGCGGCTTCTGGCCATGCGCCTGTTCCGGTACTGAGGAGGTTGTCATGAACGAAACGATAAGCTTCTTCAGCGGGTTCAATGTCAACGATTTCTGGTTCATGGGCGAAGCTGCATTGCGTACGCTTTGGATCTCGGCACTGTCGATCTCGATCGGAGCGGTTCTTGGTGGACTGTTCGGCTGGTTACTCCATGAAGGCAAGCTGACCGCGACCCTGACATTGGCACCGGTGCTCGACATATTTCGATCCGTGCCGCTGATCATCCAGCTGGTGCTGTTTTACAATTTCGCGCCGATTGTCGGTCTGGATCTGGATCCGTTCGGGTCCGGTGTCGTTATCCTGACAATCTATACCGCGGCGCTTGTGGCCAATGTCGCCCGAGGCGGCATCGAGGCGGTCGGCAAGCCGATGCGCCGTGCCGCCCGGTCGCTGGGCATGAGTTACTGGCAGGATATGCGTTACGTTGTTCTGCCCATCGGTGGCAGGGCAGTCTTTCCGGCCTGGGTCGGGGTGGCGCTGGGTGTCATGAAGGACAGCGCTCTTGTTTCCGTGCTCGGATATGTCGAGCTGCTCAAGGCCAGCCAGATACTGATCACGCGCACCCAGGAACCGTTCCTGATCCTGTCAATCGCCGGCGCGTTCTATTTCGCGCTGTCATTCCCGGTCTCGCGCTATGCCGCAAAACTTGAACAAAGGTGGGCCCAATGATCGAGATACGTGGCCTCGAAAAATACTTCGGCGCGCTCCAGGTCCTCAAAGGCATCGATCTGGATGTCGAAAAGGGCGAAGTGCTCTCCGTTATCGGTGCCTCCGGGTCCGGCAAGTCGACCTTGCTTTACTGCATCAACGGACTTGAACCGATCCAGAAAGGAGCGGTGATCGTTGACGGCACGGATGTTCATGCCAAGGGAACAGACATCAACAAACTGCGCCAGAAACTCGGGATGGTGTTCCAGCAATGGAACAGTTTTCCGCATTTGACCGCGTTGGAAAATGTCGCGCTGGCACCGAAAATCGTCAAAGGCAAGTCCCGGGCGGAAGCACAGGCAATTGCCGAAAGCCAACTGAAGCATGTTGGCCTCGGCGACAAGCTGAATGTCTATCCGGGCGCTCTTTCCGGTGGTCAGCAGCAACGTCTGGCGATTGCGCGGGCCCTGGCAATGGAGCCGACCTACATGCTGTTTGACGAGGCAACCTCGGCACTCGACCCGGAACTGGTCGGCGAGGTGCTGGATACGATGCGCCTGCTGGCCGAAGAGGGGATGACCATGATCTGCGTCACCCACGAAATGGGCTTTGCCCGCGATGTTTCCGACCGGGTGGCTTATTTCCATCAGGGTGTGATGGAAGAAATCGGACCGCCGGAACAGATCTTCGGAGATGCAAAATCCGAAAACACCCGCAAATTTCTTGCTAACGTGCGCTGACCTGGCGCGATCAAGAGCGATGTCAGGTCTGCGGCCCCGCGCGGCGCGGAATGATTAGGCCCCGGACCTGTTCCTGAAGGAGTAAATTATGTCGTCGAATATCTTTTCCGGTTGCATGCCGGCCCTGATGACCCCGTGCAAGGCGGATCGCACGCCGGACTATGACGCCCTTGTCAAAAAAGGGCAGGAGCTGATCGCGGCGGGCATGTCCGCTGTTGTCTATTGCGGTTCCATGGGCGACTGGCCGCTGTTGACGGACGAGGAACGGATGGAAGGCGTCGATCGTCTTGTCAAGGCCGGTGTTCCCGTCGTTGTCGGCACCGGAGCCGTGAATACCAGATCGGCAGTTGCCCACGCAGCACATGCGGCCAGCGTCGGCGCTCATGGTCTGATGGTAATCCCGCGGGTTTTGTCGCGCGGCATCTCGGCAGCGGCGCAGCGCAACCATTTCAGCGCAATCCTCTCCGCTGCACCGAACCTGCCGGCGGTCATCTACAACAGCCCCTATTATGGCTTCGCGACTCGCGCAGACCTCTTCTTTGCCTTGCGCAAGGAGTTCCCGAATCTGATCGGCTTCAAGGAATTCGGCGGTTTGGACGATCTGCGCTATGCGGCTGAAAACATAACTTCGCAGGATGATCAGGTAACCCTGATGGTTGGTGTCGATACGGCCGTCTTCCACGGCTTCGTCAATTGCGGGGCTACCGGCGCGATCACCGGCATCGGCAACGCCATTCCAAAGCAGGTGCTGCATCTGGTCAATCTGTGCAAGAAGGCCGCAGAGGGTCATGTGGAGGCCCGCCAGAAGGCCAAGGAACTCGAAGAGGCACTGGCAGTTCTTTCCAGCTTCGATGAGGGTCCGGATCTGGTGCTCTACTACAAGCAACTAATGGTGCTGAACGGGGACGAAGAGTACCGCTTGCATTTCAACGAAACCGACGCTCTGACGGATGCGCAACGCCACTATATCGAGGATCAATACAAGCTCTTCAACAGCTGGTATGCCGATTGGTCAAGGCAAGGCGGAGTCGTTGCCGAATGCGCGTAATCGACAGTCATACGGCTGGTGAACCGACAAGGGTCGTTATCGAAGGCGGGCCAGAGCTCGGACCTGGCTCGCTGGTTGAACGGGCAGCGCGGCTGGAAGCCGAACATATCGACGTTTGCGCGTCCGTTGTGCTGGAGCCGCGTGGTCATGACGCCCTGATCGGCGCACTGCTTTTGCCACCGACGCGAGACGATTGCGCCGCTGCCGTGATCTATTTCAATAACCTGCAGAACCTTGGCATGTGCGGTCACGCAACCATCGGTCTTGCAGTTACGCTGGCCCATATGGGCCGAATAGAGCCGGGACGGCACAAGTTCGAAACTCCGGTCGGAATTGTCGAAGTTCTGTTGCATGACGCCAACACGGTTTCGGTGGTCAATGTCGAAAGCTACCGCCTGCACAAGGAGATCGTGGTTGAGGTGGAAGGCTATGGCCGCTTCACCGGCGACGTCGCCTGGGGCGGGAACTGGTTCTTCCTGGTCAAGGATAGTCCGATTGACCTGACGGCGGAAAACATCCGCCCCTTGACGGACCTGACCTTGAAGATCCGCTCTGCACTGGAAACGTCCGGTGTCACGGGTGCGGACGGCGCCTGGATCGATCATGTCGAACTGTTCGGTCCACCGGAGCTAGCAACGTCCGACAGTCGGAATTTTGTCCTCTGTCCGGGCGGCGCCTTCGACCGCTCGCCATGCGGAACAGGCTGTTCGGCAAAGCTCGCCTGCCTCGCGGACGACGGAGTTCTGAAGCCCGGCCAGGAATGGATACAGGAAAGTGTGATCGGCAGCACCTACACGATTTCCTATCAACCCGGTCTGAATGGTGGCGTCATTCCGACCGTGACCGGACAGGCCTTTGTCACGTCCGATGCAAATCTGATTTTCAATCCCGCGGATCCCTATCGTTCCGGTATCCGCCCTCAAGCTGGGTGACATCATGGACTATAAGAATTTTATCGGCGGCGCCTGGGTCGAAACCAGTGCAACGACGCCCAATGTGAACCCGTCCGATATCAGCGACATCCTCGGCCATGCGGCAAGGGGCGACCTTACGCAGTTGGATCAGGCGATTGATGCGGCAGATCAGGCCGCTGCGATTTGGGCAGCATCGACACCGCAACAGCGATTCGACGTTCTGGATTTTGTTGGAACGGAAATTCTCGCCCGCAAGGAAGAACTTGGGCGGCTTCTGTCCCGCGAGGAAGGCAAGACCTTGCCGGAAGGTATCGGTGAAGCAGCGCGTGCGGGACAGATCTTCAAATTCTTTGCCGGCGAAGCACTGCGGCAAACAGGGGACAAGTTGGCGTCCGTTCGCCCTGGGATCGAGGTCGATGTTACGCGGTCTCCGGTTGGTGTCGTCGGCCTGATCACGCCGTGGAACTTTCCGATTGCGATCCCTGCGTGGAAGATCGCTCCGGCGATCTGCTACGGCAATGCCGTTGTTCTGAAACCTGCCGAATTGGTGCCGGGGTGCGCTCATGCGCTGGTCGAAATTCTCTCCCGATCCGGTCTTCCTGAAGGTGTCGTCAATCTGGTGATGGGGCGAGGCTCGGAACTCGGACCACGTCTGATCGAAAACGACAAGGTCAGGGCGATTTCCTTTACCGGGTCCGTGCCGACCGGCCGGGGCATTGCCGCCGCCTGCGGCGCAGGGCTTAAAAAGGTGCAGCTGGAAATGGGTGGAAAGAACCCGATGGTGGTTCTGGACGACGCAGATCTCGATATCGCAGTTGACGCCTGTCTGAACGGAGCTTTCTTCTCGACCGGCCAGCGGTGTACGGCCAGTTCCCGTCTTGTTGTGACCGAAGCCATTCACGACCGGTTTGTTGCCGCATTGGCTGAGCGCATGTCGGCGCTGAAAGTCGGCAATGCGCTGGAGGCCGGTATCCAGATGGGTCCTGTGGTTGACGCCCGTCAGTTGGAACAGAACCTTTCCTATGTCGACATCGCCTCTGGTGAAGGCGGCAGGGTCCAGGGCGGCGAACGCCTCAACCGGGAAACCGAAGGCTTCTACATGGCCCCGGCCCTGGTGACCGAGACGTCCAACGCGATGCGCATCAATCGCGAGGAAGTGTTCGGACCGGTGGCCTCCGTTATCCGCGTGAAGGACTACGACGAAGCGCTGAACATTGCCAACGACACGGAGTTTGGCCTCAGTTCCGGCATTTGCACCACGTCTCTGAAACATGCGAGCCATTTCAAGGCCAATGCCCAGGCCGGAATGGTGATGGTCAACCTGCCAACCGCAGGTGTCGATTATCACGTCCCGTTCGGCGGCACCAAAGGATCAAGCTTCGGTTCACGCGAGCAAGGGCGTTATGCGGCCGAATTCTATACGAGTGTGAAGACTGCCTACACTCTTCCGTGACGACGATCTTCGTGGGGTAATTGTGCCTCTCACGAACTTTCCAATGGTCAAATTCCCATGACGGACAACAACGTCCA
>NZ_JAILWL010000248.1 GCF_025698965.1 Roseibium sp. | reverse complement strand
CCCGAACGACCCGAAAACGACTCCCTACAGAAAAGCCCCGCGGGACATCTGGCCAATTTCTGAAGTGTCGTCAGTTGGGGAGCGACCAGTGGAACCCGAATTCAAAATTGCAGTCAGGCAAGGAGGGTGAGTGATGAGTATTGGACTTTCCATTCATGATTTACTCACACCAGTAGCGGTGATCGACGAAAAGATCATGGAGACCAACATTTCGGTTGCGCAGGAATATTTCGACCGGATCGGTCGAAATTTCAGGCCCCATATCAAAACCCACAAGATCCCGGCGTTGGCTACACAGCAAATTGCTGCCGGGGCGAAAGGTATCAATTGCCAGAAGGTCAGTGAGGCGGAGGTTTTTGCGGATGCAGGTTTCACCGATATTCTGATTACGTTCAACATGCTCGGGTCTGCGCGGCTGGAGCGATTGAAGGCCTTGCATTCGCGGGTAAACCTGCAGGTGGTCGCAGACAATGACGTTGTCGTGGACGCTCTTGCCGCGACGTTTTCAGAAGATCTTCCGCTAAATGTTCTCGTGGAATGTGATACAGGATCAGGGCGGAACGGGGTCCAGACACCGGCGGCCGCCTTGGAACTTGCACGCAAGATCGATGCATGTCCTGGGCTGACTTTTCATGGCCTGCTGACCTATCCGAAACCATCAAGCGAGACGGACGTCGAAGCGTTCTTTGCGCAGACAATAGATCTTTTGAAACAGGCTGATCTTGAGTGCGCGGTTGTCTCTCACGGCGGATCTCCAAGCCTGTTTGATTCCGACCTCGTGCCAAGTGCCACGGAACACCGCGCGGGAACCTACATTTTCAATGACCGTTCGATGGTACGCGCCGGCATGTGCGACTTCGACGACTGCGCGATGCATGTCATTGCAACGGTGGTGTCGCGACCAACCGAAAACCGGGCGGTACTGGACGCTGGGTCGAAAGCTCTCACGTCGGACCTGCTGGGATTCGATGATCATGGGCTTATCGTTGAATATCCCGATGCGTCGATTGCCACATTGAGCGAAGAACATGCCGTTGTCGATCTCAGCGGTCTTGATGAGAAACCTGAGATCGGAGAACGGATACGGATTATCCCGAACCACACCTGTGTCGTATCCAACCTGTTTGACAAGCTGGTGTTCCACCGGGACGGCGCGGTGACGCGAATTGAACACGTCGCCGCCCGTGGGCAAGTCGTCTAGTCCTCCAGAGGGCTTGCCCGCCTAATTGCAGTGCAAACTAAAACGGCCACCTGTCAGGTGGCCGCTTTTTTTCCTCACGCAGCAGCGGCACCTAAATGTGCATTTCTGCCGGGTCCAGGGCGGCCACGGAAACCATGCGGTCAAAAGCCGTGCCTGTGTTGTCGAACAGGTGACAATCGGACCCCTTCACCCCCATTTTAATGGGCGCGCTGACCTTTACCGGTGCGGAGCCGGGCAGCAAAGCACAAAACGTTGCGTCAGATCCCGGAATCGAGCTGTAGGTGACTGTGTGGATACCCAGATGCTCAACGACATTCGGAACGATCTCGACCGAGGCATCAGCCTGATCAAGCGTCAAGTGTTCCGGGCGGATCCCCAGGGTCAGAGGTTTGCCGGCCACATCTCCCCTAGGTGACACGGCTACAGTCAACTCTTGACCGGACGGGAGCGTGACGACAACTCCGTTGTTGTCGGATTGCTTGCCGGTCACCTGGACAAAATTCATTTTCGGATTGCCGATGAAACCGGCGACAAACAGGTTTTGCGGTTTGTGATAAAGATCGAGGGGTGTTCCGACCTGCGAGATCACACCGTGATCAAGTACCACGATCCTGTCCGCCATCGTCATGGCTTCAACCTGGTCATGGGTCACATAGATCATTGTAGCATCAAGATCGTTGTGAAGCTTTGCAAGTTCGACACGCATTTCGGCCCGAAGAGCCGCGTCCAGGTTGGATAGAGGTTCGTCGAACAGAAAAACTGAAGGTTCACGCACGATGGCGCGTCCAATAGCAACGCGCTGGCGCTGACCGCCTGACAGTTCTCCTGGCTTGTGCTGCAATCGTTCCGACAGTTGCAGGATGCCGGCGGCGTTTTGTACCTTTTCCTGGACCTTGTCGTTTGAAAGGCGTTCTACCCGCAAGGGAAACGCGATGTTCTCGTAGACACTCATATGCGGATAAAGCGCATAGGACTGGAACACCATGGCGATGCCACGTTTTACGGGTGGCAGATCGTTCACAACCTTGGTGTCAATTGTAATGTCACCGCCTGTAATTTCCTCAAGCCCTGCGATCATGCGCAGCAAGGTTGATTTCCCGCATCCGGACGGACCGACAAAGACGATGAACTCGCCATGGTCTACATCAAGGTTCACGCCTTTGATGACTTCCATCCGGCCATAGCTTTTGCGTACGTCGCGCAGCTGCAACTCGCCCATGGTCATTCCTTTTTTGAAGAGGTGTCCGGGCTCCGGGTGTGGGGTACCTGGAGCCCGGTCAGCGCTTAGGGTGTTACTTGAATTCCTCAAGCTGCTCAGCGGCGACTTCAACTGCTTCCGCAGCTTCGATTTCACCCAGGACAACACCCTGAACGGCCTCGTTGATCGTGTCCTGAAGACCGACGTAATCGGTTACGAACGGCTCTGGTCCACCAGTCGGGATCGCGTCAAGGAAAGCCTTCCAGGTCGGATCTTCTTTCAGGATTTCCTGAACTTGAGGCATGTCGCGCAGAGGCGTGTAGCCTTCCGCGATTTCAAACGCCATCTGGTTTTCCGGATTGGTTAGAAGCTTTGCGAGGGTAAGAGCCTGTTCTTCAACACCGGACCCTTTGAACACGGCCAGAGAGTCGGTAATCAGAAGTGTACCGGCACCACCACTTGGTCCGTGCGGGAGAGGTGCGACACCCCAATTGACGTCTTTAACGCGCACGCGCTCCCATGGCCCGGAAATGAACATTCCGATTTTGCCTTCTGAAAACAGGGGCCGAAGTTTCGCGCGGTCATAGGCAACCGGTCCAGGCTGCGAGACTTCTGCCATCTTGCCGTAGAAGGCAAGGGCTTCGACATTGTTCGGCGAGTTGAAGACGATCTCTCCATCCGCGTTAATGACCTCGCCGCCGTTCGTATACACATAGTTCATGAACTGGTGCATGGTGTTGTCGAAGGAGGCAGCGGCAAGACCGAAGCCGTCAGCGTCTGTCTTTTCCTTGACTGCCTTTGCGGCGTTGTACATCTCGTCCCAGGTCTTGGGTGGTGTTTCCGGGTCAAGACCGGCTTCCTTGAAGAGGTCCTTGTTCCAGTAGAGAGCCTTTGTCGAGAATGCGCGCGGCAGTCCCCACTGCTTGCCATTGGCTGTGATCGTGCCAAGGATCGGCGCAGCATAGGTCGCCTTCTCTTCTTCGGTCATGTCGACAGGAATGATGAGGTCGTTTGCGGCGAGCTGCTTGAGCGTCCGTGATCCCATATAGGCGACGGCAGGTGGGTTGCCCGCGCTTGCCAGCGTCGTGGATTTTTCCTGGCACTGTCCCCAGGGCACGAACTCCACTTCAACCTTGAAACCCGGGTTGGCAGCTTCCCAGTCCGAGATCAGCTTTTCCTGGATCGGAATGCCGGCACCGGTATTGTCACCACAATTGATCATGTGAATGACCTTGTCTTCGGCTTGCGCACCGGAGGCGAGGGCAAGGGCGAACGAGCCGCCCAGAAGCAATGATTTTAGTGTCATTTGATTCCCTTTCTGGTTGGATTGTTTTTATCGTTATTCTTTGACGGCGCCGGCTGTGAGACCGGCGACGATGTAGCGTTGCAGGAACACATAGACGAACAGCACAGGCAGAATTCCCACCAGGCTGGCCGCCATGAGTTCGTTCCACACAACCGACTGGCGCCCGAAAAACTGGAACAGGCCAACCGGCAGCGGATTGAGTTCATTCACGGAGTTGAATGTCAGCGCGTAGATGAACTGTTGCGCGTATGCGGTGATGAAGGCGGTGATTGTGACAACCACGATGCCCGGGAGTGCGACCGGGATGATCACCCGCACGAGCGTATAGATCTTGCCAGCGCCATCGACCCAGGCAGCTTCTTCCAGTTCCTTCGGAATGCGCACCAGATAGGAGCGCAACAGCCAGATCCCTGTTGGAATGACGAAGGCGGTACCCGGTGCAATCATTGCGAAATATGTATTCAGCAACCCGTATTGCTGCATCAGCTTGAACAGCGGAATGATCAGAACCGCGCCTGAGAACATGTTCACGGCGATGAAGACACCGAGCAAGGAATTGCGGGCTGGAAACTCAAACCGGGCAAAGGCATAGGCCGCCGGAATGATGCAGATCAGGCCCAGAACCGTAACGACCGTTGCGATGAAAAACGAGTTGAGCATATAGCGCCAAAGCAGTGGCACGTTCTTCCACATGGAGAAGTAGGCCTCGAAGCTCATTTCATCGGTGATGAACTTGTAAGGAATGGAAAAGAGGCCGCTGAGAGGGCGCAGCGAAACGACAAAGGCTTCGACGAACGGCGCCAGGACAAACGTCAGGAAGACCGCAACTCCGCAATAGATCAGCACATACTCGTACCAGCGATACTTATGCAGCATTGTTCGGGCTCCTTTTGGCAAGGCGCGACAGCAGCACGAAATAGATGAAGGTGAAGGATCCGAGGAACAGAACGATCATAACCGTTCGCGCAGCTCCTTCTCCGTATTTGAACCGGCTGATGGCGGTCTTGTAGGTATCGATGATCATCGTCGTGGTAGCGCCGCGAGGGCCGCCTTCGGTCAGGATCCAGATGATGTCGAAGGAATTGAACGTCGCGATTGCCGATAGCAGGGCCATAGTTGCAATCGATGGGAAAATCAGTGGCAGCGTAATCCTGCGAAAGCGATAGAAACGCGATGCTCCATCGACCCAGGCAGCTTCATAAAGATCCTTGGAAATGGACTGCATGGCTGCGAGCAGGTACAGCGTCACCATCGGAACCCCGATCCAGACGTCGGTCACGATGGTCGCCATGAAGGCCGAATTCTTATAGGCGAGAAATTCGAATGGGCCGCTCAAAATGCCGAGCCTTTGCGCCATTCCCGACAGCATCCCGAATTGACCGTTATACATCCAGCCCCATATGAAGACGCCGATGGCGATCGGAATGACCCACGGTGGCATCACGAGTATGCGGAACAAGGCCCTTCCGGGAACCATCGCGTTTAGAAGAACAGCACCAAGCGTGCCGATCAGCATTTTCAACGCAACGGACAACCCCATCCAGTAGAACGTGCGGGCAATGACCTCCGGAAAGCGCCGGGACATGATCTTTTCGTAATTCGCCAGTCCGACATATTCGTATTTCGGGCTCATACTCGTATTCGTGAACGACAGCCGGAACGTCTCGAAAAGAGGGTAGGCAACGATCGCAACCATCACCAGCGTTGCCGGGACCAGCAGGAGATAGGGGAAATAGTCTTTCTTTTTCGCCGTATGCGCCATGGTTTCCCCTCAAGCCAGTCCGTAGCTGTCGAATTGCTGCCAGGTCTCGGCAAGATCGAGAACCGAGCGTGTGCGCCGGGCTTCGTCCAGCTTGATAGCGGTCAGACCCGCCCGCAAAGCATCAAGGACATCAACCGGCAGTCCACCGCCATTTTTAAAATAATGATTGAGATCACGGGCCATGGCGTCGTCAGCGCCGTAATGTCCCGCCCGCTCACCGGGCAGTTCCTTGATATCGACGAGGCAATTCGACGTCAGGGCATCATGAACCTTGAAGTAGTTGCGGATGAAATCGCCCTCCGCCATACCTTTGGTACCCATGATGGCAAATCGTCGGAACTCATCCGGCACATACATATTTGTGTGAAAACAGAGGTTTGCGCCGTCTTCGTATTCGATCAAAGCGGTCTGGTAGTCGATGAGGTCGCCATCTGAATCAAAATCGGCATTGGCACCGCCCCATCTGGGGGTGAACGGGTCAACACGGTCTGGATAGTGTGGCGCGGGAAAGCTGTGATCCTGATCCGGCCTGTTCTCAGGCACAAAGCTCTTGCGTCCGCCGAAGCTGGAAACAAATCGCGGTCGCGATCCCACGACACCCTGATAGAGGTCGAGGTCGTGACAGCATTTCTCCAACATGAAACCGCCGGAGTTTTTCTCGTATCGTCGCCAGTCGCGCATGAAGAACGAGCCGTGATATGGCGCGATGTGCTCTGCTGCCTCGATGGAAACAACTTTACCAATCTGACCGGCAGAGAGGCTTTTTTTCAGTTCGACAAAAAGAGGCGAATACCGGAGCACCAGGCCGACGAGCACCCGCGTTGCACCGTCGTGAGCCTTCATCAGTTCCAGCAGTTCGAACGTTTCCGCCTCGCTCGTGACGATCGGCTTTTCACAAAATATATAAGGTACATCCGATTGCAGCGCTGCCCTCAGATGGTCCATATGCATGAAGTTCGGCGATCCGATCATCAACAAGTCGAGCTTTTCAGCGCTCAACATGTCCGACAGGTCGTCATAAGAGGTGAGGGTGTTGCCGCTTTGAGCCTCGACGTGTTTCAAACCCGCAGGCGTCGGGTCCACATAGGCACATGGATCGATCGCTGCAGAGACCCTCTGCAGGCAATTGCTGACATTGGCGATGCGCGCCCCGAGGCCGACATAACCGGTCTTCATGCTGTGGTCTCCAGATATCTGTCGATGGCGCTTCGAAGCGCCTTTACCCTTGCTGCGTCGGTGTTCTTGAAACCGTTGAGAGCAACGAAGCCCAATCGGCCTTCCGGTTCTTCCAGGGACGGCGCTTTTGAACGGCTGGAACAGGAAGCGTGAAGTTCGTCAACGGTCGTAAGGCTCAAAATGCGCCCGACATTTTCTTCATTGATGCCAGAACCTGCCATGAGGGAAATGCGCCCCCGTGCAATTTTGGCGATGGACGCGAGTCTATCGATGCCCTGATCTGCTCTTTCTTCCTGACCGGATGAAAGAATGCGTTCAAATCCGAGGGAGATCGCGTCTTCAACACCTTGTTCTACATCGTCCAGTATGTCGAAAGCCCTGTGCAGCGTCGCAGGCAGCGCCGCACCCTCCAATGCAGTTGAGAGAAAGTCTCTGTCCAGTTTCCGCTGTTCAGTGGTGGCTCCGATGACAATTCCGTTGAGCCCTTCCTGTCTTGCGACGTGAATATCCCGCAACATCAATGTCTTTTCGGCATCGGAATATCGAAAGTCACCGGTCCTCGGCCTAATCATTGCGTAGACTGGCACGGGCAGTTTTGAGGCTGCACTCATGAGGCCGGCAGACGGGGTCAGGCCGCCTTCGGAAAGCGCCGCACAAAGTTCGATCCTGTCCGCGCCGTGTTCCGCGGCCGTCCAGGCTCCTTCAATCGTGTCGACGCAGACCTCCAGCGGAATTGTTGTCATATTACCGCCTCCGGGAAAGACGTACGTGCAACGATTCCGGCGCCATGGAGGCCACCATTTTCTGAAAATCTACCCTTCACGACCAGCGGTGTGGGATAATCTGCCAGCACGATGTCCCGTGTCTTGCGGTCGATCAGGGCAAGCAGATCCTGATCATTGGAAAGACCACCGCTTACGGGTATGACATCGGGTCCCAGTGTATTCACCAGAACCGAAAGCGCTCTGGAGAGGAGCGTGGAGTAGGCCTCGACAGTCTTTGTGCCTGTTTCTTCACCATCGTGCCAGGCTGCGGTGATCTCCTTGCTGGACAACGTGCTGCCGTGCAAGGACGCGTGAATGCGTTCCATGCCGCGCGCAGAGCACATGGCGTCAATGCATCCAATTTGTCCGCAGCCACACGGATAGGGCTCAAGCCCTGACAGCTGGCCGCCTGCGGTTGGATCCATGATAGGGCCATGGCCCCATTCTCCGGCCATTCCGCCAACGCCATTGATCAGGTTGCCGTTGACAACCAGCCCACCACCAACACCCGACCCCAGGATGATGCCAAAAACGACAGGTTTGCCGCGGCCGGTTCCATCAATCGCTTCCGCCAGGGCAAAGGCATTCGCATCATTTGTAATGACAACCGGGCGCCCGAGTGCGGCTTCCAGGTCTTTCTGAACAGGACGCTTGTGGAGGCAGGGAATATTGGCGACATCTGCAATACCTGTGCGGTCGTCATATGCTCCCGCCAACGAAATTGAGATTGGCGCATGTCCGGCGTCAGCGCACTTTTCGACAGCTTGAACGAAGGCAAGCCAATCCGAACCAGGTGTCGCAACCCGGCCGTTTTCGAAAACTGAGCCGTCGGCATGCAATCTGCCGTGGCGGATAAAAGAACCGCCAATGTCAAAACAGGTGATCATCGCCTCTGGTCTTATTTCAAGACTGTTTTTTTGTAATACCAAAATGCAACCAATAAGGCGTTTAGTAAACAAAAAAATCAATTGGCATCACTTTTTTAACAAATTGGGCCTGTCAAAAAGAGCAATGAAATATCTGAAAAGAGAAGAGTAAGTCCCTGATTTTCAACATTCGGTGGCGTGCGCCGACACAAAGAAAATTACCGAAATGACCGCTGTGACTGTTCTGACTTCATTTCGAAAAAATGACGTGACTTTATTTTCCTGTTCGTCGATTCTCTTGTGGTCCGGAGCCGGAAACTGGCTCTAGTAGGTAAAAAAATTCGAAGATTTGGCCAGTTTTTATCCGGAATACAGGGGAGGTTTGGTTCGGGTACTCATTTGGTTCTCACCATGCGCGAATGAAAACGATGATAGATTTTGATTTTGTTGGAAAACTTGAACACTAAAACATCGATTTTATTCTCTGTGAAAACCGTTTCGAACACGAGGATGTCGGGCGGAGCTCGAAGGGTGCGCGACGCTTCATTGGCTGAAGTCAGGATTTTTAGCACTTGATTTTCGAATTCGAGCCAGTTTAAATTGGTATCTGAAAGGTATTATTTATCCCAAGGCGTCTGGCTTCATGACAGAATTCATATCCATGCTGGAAAATGGTGACTGGCTGGGAAGTTCCAGCGGACCCCGATACCTGCAATTGCGGCGACGCATACAGCAGGCAATTGACGAAGGCGTCCTGAGGGAAAATGAGCCGCTCCCGTCTGAACGCGATATTGCTGCCATGACCGAATTGTCGCGTGTTACGGTTCGAAAAGCGGTTGCCGGCCTTGTTGAAGATCAGATCGTTGTTCAAAAACGGGGCAGTGGATCTTTTGTGGCTCCGAAAGTTCAGAAAGTGGAGCAGCGTCTTTCCAGCCTGACGTCTTTCAGCGAAGACATGTCGCGTCGCGGGCTTGTCGCAAGCAGCGAATGGCTACGGCGTGGATTGTTTCCGGCGTCTCCGGAGGAGATTTTCACGCTTGGTCTTGGGGCGGGCCAGCGTGTCGCGCGCGTTGACCGGCTGCGAAAGGCGGATGACACGC
>NZ_JAILWL010000247.1 GCF_025698965.1 Roseibium sp. | reverse complement strand
GTCCCATCCGATGCATAACGGGCAACACGATTGGCACCCCATTGTGCGTTCCAGAGGTACCCTTCGCTGTCGACCACGGCGCCATCGGGATTGTGATCGTCTTTGCCGAGATCAACAAACAGCCTCGGTGAACCGGAAGGCCAACCCTGGCTGTCGAGAGCGACCTGCTGGATCTTTTGAGTGGCCGTATCGGCGAAATAAGCGGTGCTGCCGTCGGGAGAAAAACAGATCGCATTGGTAATCGTGATATCGCCGAAAAGTTTGCGCAGTTCACCCTTGTAATAGCGATAGATAGCACCGGCTCCCTTTTCGGCATTGAAGCCCATTGTGCCGATCCAGAAGCCGCCCTTTGCATCGACACGGCCGTCATTTGAGCGGGTGATCGGATTGTCGGCTTCCAGGTCGCATAGCTTTTGTGTTGCTTGCGTTTCCAGATCAAACAGAAACAGCTTGCTTTCACTGGCAATCACAAGCTCGCGGCGGCTGACCCAGCCGGCCGCCGAAACACACTCGTCAAACTGCCAGGACTTCGGAGTGCCGTTTTCGCGGGTCATCAGCTGCTTGCTCAGGATGTCGAACCAGAACAGCTGCTGGCGTTCGGGGTGCCACAAGGGCCCTTCGCCGAGCCTGCAGCGCCGGTCATCAAAGACATTGCTCATTGGATTTACCCGTTGGCTGAAACTGCCGCGTCATAGGCGGTCACGATACTTGCAGCCCGTTCCTTGATTTCCGAGATCGTGAAGCCGGGCTTGTAGAGCGCCGTTCCGATGCCAAACCCTGTGGTTCCGACCTTGATCCAGTCGGCGAAATTGTCCGGACCCGCGCCGCCGACAGCATAGGTCGCGGTTCCCTTTGGCAAAACTGCAAGCATGGCCTTGATGCCATCGGGGCCGATCAGGGACGCAGGGAAAAACTTCAATCCATCGGCGCCATTCCGCAAGGCGGTGAAACTTTCCGAAGGGGTCATGACACCTGGAAACGAGGACATTCCCTCGGCCTTTGTGATGCGGATGACATCCGGATTGCAGTCAGGGGACACGATGAGTGTGCCGCCGGCCACCTTGACCTGGTGAACCTGTTCGGCTTCGAGCACGGTACCTGCCCCGATTTCGGCCTGATCGGCAAAGGTTTTTGCCATGGCTTCTATGCTTTTGAGCGGATCCGGCGAATTCAGCGGAACTTCAATGCGCGTGATCCCGGCAGTGATCAGGCATTCGGTGACCGGGAGGGCTTCCTCCGGTGTGAGACCACGCAAGATTGCGATCAGGTTTCGGCTCATGATGGTGCTTTCGAATAGGAAGAATAGGCAAGTGCGAGACCCTTCAATGTAATGGTCTCGGCATCGAGAGGCGTGGCCTCGTAGCCAAGGCAACCAAGCGCAGATGCGTAGGCCTTGGCAATGTGGTCGCTGCCAAGGATCGTGACTGCGGAAAGGTCAAAGTCGTCTTTGACGGCAGCCAGCTCAGCGCCGATCAGCAGGCCGGAAAGGCGACCGCGTGCGGCGTCCGGGGACAGGTCTGCAATCAGGCCCGCTGCCCGAACACCGAAGAGTTCTGCAGCAAGCGCCTGCGGGGTTTTGAAAATATCCATGGTTGCGGATTTGAAGGCATCGGCATCAAGATCCCGATCAGACAAGCCGTGGCGCAGAACCGACTGTTTCGAAAGAAGCGCAAAGGTTTCGCCGGTCATGAAGGTTCGGAATCGTGTCACGACGCCGTTTTCAAGGGCAACCCATTTGGTGTGCGTACCCGGCAGGCACAAGGTGCCTGAGAAGTTCGGGGTGTCGGCGAGAAATCCTGTGATCTGCGTTTCCTCGCCGCGCATGACATCGGCAGGGGTGATTTGCTTGATGCCGGGCAAGATGCGCACATCCAGCCTTGGGTCGGTTGCGTTGACGATGGTTGCGTCATCAATGGATGGCGGAGCGCACGGGGTGGTTTTGTAGGGCGCTTCGGCCCATCCCTGGCGAGATCCTGCCATGCCGCAGACGACGACCGGCGTTGTGCCGTCAGCCTTGACGAGGTCGTCGACCAGTTCGAGCAAGGCTGCTTCGAATTCGTTTTTGGCCAGCGTTCCCATGCCCTTGGCCGAACACCGATGGGCAATCGTGTTTCCGGCTGTATCCAGCGCCCAGATACGCAGATTGGTTGTGCCCCAATCCGCCGCGATCCAGGTCACATTTGCTTGAGAGGTCATCCCGTCACCACTACGCCACCATCCACGACAAGAGACTGGCCGGTCATCGCCCTGCTGGTCTTGGAAGCCAGGAACAGGACGGGGTCGACAATATCTTCAGGTGCAAGTTCAAACTTCAGGCACTGGCGTTCCAGATGGGCCGCAAGCGCTTCCGGTGTGACCCACATGTCTTTTTGCTTCTGAGTCAGAACCCACCCTGGGGCGATGGCGTTAACGCGGATGTTCTCCGGTCCGAACTCACGCGCGAGGCTTCGCGTCATGCCGTTGATACCCGAATTGGCCGTTGTGTAGGCGACGTATCCCGCGTTGCCCATCATGTAGGAAATCGAGGTGAAATTGATGATGGAGCCCCCCCCCGCGGCCCGCATCCCCGCTACGACATTCTGGCAGGCAAAGAAATAGGCTTTCAAGTTGATCGCATGAGACCAGTCCCAAAACTCCTCATCGACGTCTTCCGTTGCATGACGCTTGTCATTGGCGGCGTTGTTGACAAGAACCCTGATCGGACCATGAATCTCCGCCGATTTGTTCATTGCGTCTTTCAAGGCCGACATGTCGGAGATGTCGCAGGGAAAAAACAGTGGCCGGTTGCTGTGCTGGCTTTCCATTTCGTCACAGAATTCAGTCGCGTCGGACCGTTGGACAAAGGCGACCCTGGCGCCTTGAGCCAGGAAGCCGCTTGTCAGAGCTGCACCAATTCCAGAGCCACCACCGGTGATGAACACCGAAACACCTTTGAGATCCGGATAATTCGCGTGCATGAAACGCTCCCTTTGTATTTTCTTGCGGCCTGGGCCGAATGGTTTTCAGTCGAGCGCAAATCGCTCAGAGCCGCCGGCCTTCCAGAACCCAGATGGTTTCAGGGAAGCGCCAGGGCAGAATGAGGCCATGGGACATGAGATATTGTCCGTTGGCTTCCAGATCTTTTTGTTTCAGGAGAGGGGCGCCGCGGGAAAGCCCTGGAGCGTCGTCTCGATTGGTCAAGGATATCTTGTAAACCGCTTCGGGGTCCAGTCCAGTAAGCCTTAGTGGATGCGGCAGGATCTGGTCTGAGGACCGCATCAGGGCTGAAAATACCGCAAAGCGGCTGCCATCCGCGGCGATCTGTTGTTCCGCGATCACTGCGGGGTCGGCAGAGTCGAGGCGAAGAATGTCGGCTTGCATCATCCAGCCCCGGTTGGTTTTCCACCAGGCTGTCACGCTTCGCAGGATCTCGCTTTCTTCCGTGCTCAGTTCACGCGGGTCCATTTCGAAACCCATATGGCGCTGCGCAGCGGTCCAGGCACGCAGTTTCATGTCCAGAACGCGGCCTGAAGTGTGGCACCGGCGCGGTCCGACGTGAGATCCGGTCACCGAGGCAGGGAGGAACAGGGCGGCACCGTGCTGGATCCGCTGGCGTTCCAACGCATCATTGCTGTCGGAAAGCCACACACGTTGCGTGCGCTCCAGAATACCGAAGTCGATGCGCCCACCGCCAGATGCGCAGCTTTCGATTTCTACCTGCGGAAAATCTGCCTGCAAGCGATCTATCAGCGCGTAGAGACCTTCTGTCTGTGCGGCATCCGCGATCGGCAGAACGCGGTTGTGGTCCCATTTGATGTAGCCGATCTCGTGGTTTTTCAAAATGTCGGCTATGTGGTCGTAAAGGTAGGCGCGAACATCGTTTCGCGACATGTCGAGAACCAGTTGCTGGCGGCCCCGGGTCTGATCCGCCGGACCCAGGATCCAATCCGGATGGGCCCGAAAAAGATCGCTGTTTTCGTTGATCATTTCCGGTTCGAACCAGATGCCGAACTCCAGGCCGAGCGATTTGACATGATCGATGAGCGGAGTAAGGCCGTCAGGGTATTTTCGAGTGTCGATCACCCAGTCGCCGAGAGATGAAGTGTCATCGTCCCGCCGGCCAAACCAGCCGTCATCGAGTACAAATCGCTCGGCGCCGAGGTCCGCCGCTTGGGAGGCGATGGTTTTGAGTTCGTCGAGCTTGTGGTCGAAATAGACAGCTTCCCAGCAATTGTAGTGAACCGGGCGCGGCGAGCGCGCACCGGCTGCAATCAGGTTGCGGGCCTGTTTCTGGAAGCGGACGGCCGCTCCGTTCAATCCGTCTGCAGAATAGCTAGCGTATAGCGGAGCGGTCTGGAATGTGCGGCCTTTGGCCTGGCTGCCAGTTGCGTGACCAAACTGGATCTGACGCCGGCCGTCCGCCAGTTCCTCTGCCACCATCCTGTGACCGCCGGACCAGGCATAGTGAAAAGCGTAGGCTTCGCCCCTGGTATTGCTGGTCTCGGCAGAACACACGATCAGACCTGGAAAATGTGCATGATCCGACCGTCCGGTGCGGTTGTCGCGCACCTTTGCACCTGGCGTGAAGGGGAGCCGATCCGTCTGGAATTCAGAGCACCAGCGCCCGGAAAACTCGATTATTTCTCCGGTATGGGCGGGAGCCGGCAGAACGGGAGCCGCAAGCCAATCAACGACAATGTCACGCGCACATTCCAGCCGTGTCTGCAGCTTCAATAGCGATCTGTCTGACGTCAGGCTGAGATCCAGAACCATAGTCAGGTTCAAGGACTTTTCGACAAAGACAAGAGCCAGGCCGTGTTCGGAGACCGTTTCTCGTTCAAATCGAAAGGCCGGCGCCAGAAGCTTGCCATCACTGTCGCGAATTGTGAGGCCGGCCTGACCGGGGAATGTCTGTGAGGCCTCGGGGCTCAGGCTTATACCGGCATTGCGGTCCACCATGCCGCCGGTGACATCTGTGACAGATGCCTCGGCAATTGCCTGATGTGATCCAGCCTCCGGCAAGGCTGGACCCCAGTAAACCGCTTCAGGAAGGCATCCCGAAAAGCTTGCAAGAACAAGGCTTTGATTAGCATCACCAAGATGCCAGGTCTTGATCATTTAACGGCCCCAAGCGTCAGACCGGCAATGAAGTGCCGTTGCATCAGGAAGAACATGGCGACAGGCGGCAGAGCTGCGACGATGGAGCCAGCGCTCATCAGATGGTAGGCAGCACGGTATTGCGCGTTGAAGGATGTAATACCTGCCGTGACCGGTTGGCTTTCAACACCCTGTGTCAGCACCACGGCCCAAAAGTAGTCGTTCCAGATGAATGTGAAAATCAGCACGGCAAGCGCGGCGATTGCCGGTTTCATCAAGGGCAGCACGACATACCAGAAGATCCGCCATTCCGAGATGCCTTCCACGCGCGCCGCCTCGATCAGCTCGAAGGGCAGGGCGCGGATGAAGTTGCGCATGAACAGCGTGCAGAAGCCTGTCTGGAAGGCGATGTGGAACAGCACCAGACCAGTGATGGTGTTGTAAAGACCCATCTGTAGCGTGAGATCGCGCACGGGAACCATAAGGATCTGGAACGGCACGAAGTTGCCGGCCACGAACATGAAGAAGATCCAGATGTTGGCCTTGAATTTATAGACGCCAAGGGCAAACCCAGTCATGCAGGACAATGCCACCGCACCGATCACCGTCGGAATGGTGATCTTGAAGGAGTTCAAGAGATATTGCGGCATGTCCGAAGACGTGAAGACCAGTGCGTAGTTCGTGAACCCTTCAAAGGAAGACGGCAATCCCCAATAGTTGGCGTTGACAAAGTCGGCATCCGGTTTGACCGAGAAGATCGCGACTGCGATGAGCGGCAGCAACCAAAGGATCAGGGCGAGTGGCAAAAGACTTTGATAAGTGATCTGCCAGGAGCGGGACGTGCGTTCGATCGGTGTCGGAAACATATCAGCGCGCCTTTTCTTCTTTGTACATCGACCAAAGGAAGTAGGCGATGAAAGCCAGCATGATCAGGAAAAGCACCACGGCGATTGCCGCACCGTATCCCATGCGGAACCCGTATTCGGAAAGCGCCACTTCGAACATGTAGAAGCTGAGAACGCGGCTGGATCCGAAAGGGCCGCCATTTGTCATGACCGAGATGAGATCGAAGGACCGCAGAGCGCCGATGATCGTCACGACGAATGCGATGAATGTGGCCGGGCGTAACTGAGGCACGATGATGTACCAGAGCATGCGCCAGCTTTTGGCGCCGTCGAGGCGGCCGGCTTCGATCTGCTCGGGATCAACGGCATTGAGACCGGTAAGATACAGGATCATGCAATAGGCAGTTTGCGGCCAAAGACCGGCGACAATGATGCCGACAGTCACCCAGTTTTCGTCGCCAAGTATGTTCATCGGCGGCAGGCCGACCGCGCCGAGTATCACGTTCAAGATGCCGAAAGTCGGGTCGTAGAACCACGTGAACACCAGCCCGACGACGACCTGCGAGATCACGAACGGAAAGAAAAAGAGCGACTTGTAGAGCCGAATGCCCGTGACGGTCTGATTGAGAAAGAGCGCGATGAAAAGGCCTGCGGGAATGGCCGCGAGATACAGCAGCAGCCACAGGACGTTGTTTTTCAGTGAAGTGTAAAACGCCTCGTCCCAATAGAGCTCTTCGTAATTGTCAACGCCGACATATGCGGCTGCTCCCAGGCCGTCCCACTGATAAAGCGAGAGATTGAAGGACTGGAAGATCGGGAAGATCACATAAAACAGGAAGAACAGAATTCCCGGAGCCAGAAACAGCCACGGAGTGATCTGCTGCTGATTTCGATGCCACCAGGAGCTCTGGCGGACTTCGGCGACGGTCGCTTGGGCCATTTTCGGAACTCTTCTTGAGTCGACGGCAGAAACTTGAAATTGGACGGGGTGCCCAGAGCATCGTGCGTCCGAAAACGCTTGAGCGACGCCCTGTCTCGATTAAAGCGATCAACCTTTCTGCCTTTGAGTGTTGCCACCCAAGTTCAAGTCGATCTGGACACCCCGTCCTGTTCCGGTTGACTGGAACTTACTTGTAGATGCGCTCGCGAGCGCGATCCAAACGGGCCAGGATCTTGTCCAGGTTGTCCGGCTTGACCATGAATTCCTGCAAGCCTTCCATGGCTACTTTCGCCATTTCAGCCGGTGCATCGCGGTCGAAGAACTGGGCAACACCACCTGGAGAGTTGCTGGACAACATGACAAAGCCCTGCTCCAGGAACTTGTCCTGATCGACCGTGGATTCGGAGTTCACAGGCAGCTGACCAAGATGATCGCCGTCGTTGATCCAGGTCTGGACGTCCGGGGACACCGCATAACGCAGGAACTCACGCGCAGCTTCCTTGTTCTGGGCGTTTGCCGGAATATGGAAGGTGTCGGTCGGTGCGTCTTCCGCCTTTTCGATACCCGGAGTGATCTCGACAAACTGATAGAAGTCGATCTGGTCGTCGGTCAGGCCGGCATCGCGCAACGGTGCCACGGCAAAGTTACCCATCAGGTAGGCAGCGGCATCGCCCTTGACCATGAACGGCAGAGCTTCCTGCCAGCTGTAGGTCTGGTGATTGTCGATGAACGCACCCATGTCGATGAGCTCGCGCCAGTTGGCGAACGTCTTCTTGACCTCATCGGACTGCCAGGAAGTTTTGCCTGTGAGCAGGTCCATGTGGAAGTCAAAGCCGTTGGTGCGCATGTTCACGTAGTCGAACCAACCACCGGCGGTCCAGAGGAACTTGGTGCCAATGGTGTAGCACTTCTTGCCGGCATCAATGATTTTCTGGCAGTTTGCCTTTTCTTCTTCCCATGTAGTCGGCTCGGTGAGACCCAACTCGTCAAAGATGTCTTTGCGGTAGTAAACGCCCCATTGATAGTAGGTATAGGGAACGCCCCACTGCTTGCCGTCAATCGTCATTGCGCCTTTGGTGGACGCCAGATTGTTGGCGATTGCCGGTTCGGCCCAAAGATCTGAAACATCTTCAAACAGACCAGCTTCCACATATGGGCGCATGCGGTTGGCAGCGTACCAGGTCGCGACGTCCGGAGCGTTGGCGGTCAGGAAGTTGCGGATCTGGGTCTTGTATGCCTCACGATCGATCACTGTTGTTTCGACGTTCAGCTCAGGATGCTGCTTCTGGAAGCCCTCGATCAACTGTTCCATGGTCGCACGTGGCGCCGGGTTGGACGTGTCGAGGAAGATTTTCAGGTCGCCTGTCAGGCCTTCTGCTGAAGCCCCGGCCATTGTGCCGGCCAGGATTGCAAACGCCGCGGCGGACGTTTTCATTATGGAACGCATGGTGTCCTCCCTTTTGGTTCCATTATGTGAAACTTAGTTTTGTATATTGATACTTTGCGGCGATAGGGTTAAGTTGTCAACAGGTCCGGCGTAAAGAAACGGGCCGATGGAGGAAAATATGAACAAGCAGGCAACGGGCGACGGGACGGTCGGCAAGGCGCTGGACGTCCTGGACAGAGTTGCGGCAATGGGGCGACCGGTCCGGTTCTCAGAGTTGCTGACCGACAGTGTTCATCCCAAGGCGACGCTGTACAGACTGCTGCAGACCCTGGTGAGTCAGGGCATGCTGGCCTATGACGAACACCAGCAGACCTATTCGCTCGGCATCCGTCTGGTACGACTGGCACATGCCGCCTGGCGCCAGAGTTCTATTGCGCCGATTGCGCGTCCCTTCGTCCGGGCATTGTCCGAAGCCGTGTGTGAGACCGTGCATCTGGCGCAGTTGGATGGCGGTCAGGTTCTTTATGTCGACAAACGCAACGCGATCAATCCGATCGACATGTTCTCTCAGGCCGGAAAAGTCGGTCCCGGCTACTGCACCGGCGTAGGCAAGGCCCTGATGGCGTTTCAGGAGCCGGGCGAGCTCAACGAGATCATCAAGAAGCAGTCCTTCTACCGCTATACGCCCGGCACGCTGACAACCGATGCGGAGCTGCGGGCGGATCTCGAACAGATCAGGAAGGATGGGATTGCCTTCGACCGTGAAGAGCATGAGCCGGGTATCATCTGCATCGCGGCACCCATTCTTTCGTCCAAAGGGCGCCCGATCGGCGCGCTTTCGGTAACAACATCAACATCGCGGAAGACGATGGAGCAATTGCTGGAGGCACGTCCGGCGCTTCTGGAAACAGCCTCCAAAATTGCAGCAGCTGTCGAAGACTGGCAGTTCCCCGCTTGAACTTTTTCTAGGGAGAATAAAATTCATGTCTGGCGTCACACTGACCAATGCCGTCAAGCAATATGGCGATCTGCAGGTTATCCATGGGGTGGATCTTCAGATCGACCACGGGGAATTCTGCGTATTTGTTGGCCCTTCCGGCTGCGGCAAGTCCACACTTCTCAGGATGATTGCCGGGCTTGAGGAAACGTCGTCCGGAAACATCCAGATCG
>NZ_JAILWL010000246.1 GCF_025698965.1 Roseibium sp. | reverse complement strand
GCCGACTGCATCAAATGTGCGCTCCCAATAGTTTTTGACAAACTCCTGCAGCGACCACGAACTATCGTCGCATCTTGCGGCAACGGTTCCAATTACCCTGCCTTCCATTTCGGCGCAAAGCCAAAACATCCTATTGGGTGGCAATGTCACTAGGGCGCGTCGAAAATGCTCTCCTGTCTTACCCTTCTTCAGTTCTTTGTGGGCCGCTTCAAGCCCCTCAACGTCGTTTCGAAACGACAGTTTAACAGGGCCGATTTCTGCGAGTCTTGCAGTCAGTGCAACGACAGCCTCATGATATTGCATTTTATCAATGGGAAACTTGACCATCTACGAGTCCCTAATGTGGATTTGTCAACAATAGACAAACGAATTTGACCAGTCGATAACACTGGCAGCAGCTTCACAAAATCAAAAAATTACATCATATGTAACTTTGATATTGCATATGAGATTAATTTATGTAGCATTGCGTGCAATGAGCGCAACCTTTGCAGGAAAAATTGCGGGTTGTATTCAAGATCCTTGTTTTAGGGGCGCGACATGCTCGCATACGCACAATCATCAGTGCAGCTGCTACCTTTGATTGCGTCAGCAATTTGCATGACCTTCGTATTTTTGATGTTGCGCCGTGGTGACAAGCAAAAACGGCAGCAGCATGTTTTCGGCCTTTGGCCCACTTCCTCCGACTGCCCTGACGCGACCTCCTCCCCGCGTGCCATACCAGTGCAGTCTTGTCCGGGGCGTGACCAGATCCGCTCCGGACACTTCTCAATGAGGAATACCGGGCACAGAACCCGGCAGCACGCCCCCATCGTGCTCAGCAAGCAGATGACAACACCCTCAAACGAAAGGAGCGCGCCATGACCTAACCGACAAGGGTAAGGCGCGTGGATGATCGGTCGCACGCTGTTACGTACGCGCCGCCCCGCCAAGCAGATCCCGCTTTTAGCGGCAGTCTGTTTCGCAGGGCTTTCCCCAAACTGGAGTAAAAACCATGGACTTGAGACCTTCCAAGATCGGCCTTTTGCAGATCCCGCAGAACCCGAATCAGCGCGGCAGCGCGAAAGAAAAGGGCAAACGCCTTGATGCTGAAAACGAGGTCTACGCGAAGTACGACCTGTTTCTGCACCCGACCAAGGGATTTCGCGTGATGACGAAACGGCGCATCCGCGCGGCAATTCTGACCGCCGAACTCAAGCACGGCATTGCCCGCATGCCCTTGAACAAGATCCGCCGCGATCTTGCCCTCGCTGCTTAGGCGCTGCGAGCCATGAGCCACAAGGCACCCGACAAGGACCTCTCCGAAACGCTGGAGCGGCTTGAGTTTGAAGCAGACGCACAACGTTCGTTCGGTGACGACGAAGGCCTGACCGGCGTCAGTCAAACAATCACAGTTATCCGTCGCCTCGCCCGTGAGGCCGGTTACGACCTCAACGCTTCGCAGCAAATGCAAACTTGCAACGCTATCGGCACAATTTCCGAGATTGTCAAAGACGTTTGCGAGCTACCGGATCGAACAAGCCCAGAGGCCGAGCCAGACATGCTTCTCGTTACCGTCGATGTGCTTGAACTCATCCTTTCTCACCATCTTTCAACGCCCTCAAAAGGAGCAATCAATGAGTGATCCAGGTGGAGTCGCAGGCGATCAGCTGCGCGCCTTTGTCGAGCGCATCGAGCGCTTGGAAGAGGAAAAACAGGTCATCGCCGATGACATCAAGGACGTTTATGCCGAGGCCAAGGGCAACGGCTATGACGCCAAGATCCTGCGCAAGGTTGTTGCCCTGCGCAAGAAACAGCCGCACGAACGCGACGAGGAAGAGGCCGTCCTTGACCTCTATCTCCACGCCCTCGGCATGGCTGGCCCTGCCCCCGCAGCCGAGGCCAAGTAATGCGCCTGGCCTCGGACATCCAGAAGGCGGACGCAAAGCAGATTCAACCACCTGCAGCCCATCGGACGGACAAATTCCTGACCGAGGCCGGACCGCAGCTCGACGACATGGATGACATCAGGCGCAAGCTTGAAGACTGTCTTGAGAACCGCCCCCACGACAAGACGGAAATACTCCGGCTTTTCGACAACTTCACCAAAAAAGCAATGAACGTCCACGGCCAATCGGTCGCGGCAAAGCTGGATATCAAGGCCGGTCGCTGACCGGCAGAAAGGCAAGTTTCATGGAACACATCTTTGTTCACGGCGACTACGCGACGGGCAAAACGCTCAACCGTGACCTGATCGCCGACTATTTCGATTGCGACGGCATCATTGACGGCGGTGTCGTTATTCGCCCAGGTTCCGAAAAAACGCTGGTCCTGTGCCAGTCCGCACCGGAATTATACGCCGCCGCGCGAAAGCATGGCGCGCCGCTCTTGGAAAAGTTCATCTTTTCCATCGAAGGCGTTCGCGAAAAAATCCTCTCCAACAGCCGCTATTCCGGTCTCTGGATCGACCCGGAAAAGTCCACCACGGTCAACAAGACTGCGGCGGTCGATATGGCGTCAAATAGCGACAACGACCCGACCTTCGATGTCAATGTCATTGCCATGCGTCCGGCCAACCGGCACAAGCGCAAAGTCGAGCAAAACACTGTCTCTTTTATGGGCTTCAGTGATGCGCTGCTTTCCCGCATAGCGGCCAACGCAAGACTAAGCCTCCTCGACTTCGCAAAGATGCAAGGCTTCCCGGAAAACGACAGCCCGCCCTGCAAAGGTCACTCGAAACCGGTCGAGTTCGAGGACCGCCCGCACTTCAAGCAAGGTTCCATCGTTCGTCTGAAATCCGGTGGCCAGCCGATGACCATCCTCGACGACACATGCTCGCCTTACTCCAACTGCGGCTGGTTCGAAGGGAACTCCTTCAAGGAAGAAGAGTTCCACGTCAACTGTCTGTGCCCAACCGACGTCCCGACAGACGACGAGTTGCCGTTCTAGGCGCATTCCCCCGCTTACAAGCTCAACACTCTCTTTGAGGCCCATGACCAATGACAGAGCTAAAGGAAACCTATCGAGGGCATGAAATCATACTGTCGCGCGAAGAGAACTTGGGCGGCTGGGAGCAGCTCTATTACAGCATCTATCGCAGCTCAGACGGTTTCGAATGTGAGTGCGATTTCACGTCCGATGAATCCGAGCTTTCAGATTTCATGAACGACATGAAAGCGCGCGTCGACGAGGAGCTTTCGAGCAAAGATCCTTGGGACGAAAAAGCCAAATACGAAACTGTGTGAAAGAAGGCCCTTCAGATCATGAGCCGCGAAGACACCCATATCACCTACCCGCCCGGCGACGTCGAATTCGTTGAGCTTGGCGTTGACCACGACGGAAACAAGCAGTGGTTCATTTCGACCCGCGAGGGCTGGGAAGAAACTGGCGTGGACAACGTACTCATGCTCAACGCGGAACACTTCGAAGTCGGCACGAAAATCGAACTGACGAACCCGGAACCCAAACACGATTGAAGAGGCCACCCATGAACCAGATTTCAAAACCCGTTTCCGTGAAGGAAATGACTGCTCCGATCCAGATGGCATCCGGTCGCGTGGTCGACCTTGCCAACCTGCAGGCCGCTGATATCCACTGGCCTGACCTTGTCGAGAACCTGGTCAAGATACCGCGTTTCAACGGTGCAACCAGTCATGTCACCTACACCGTCGCGCAGCATTGCTGTCTGATGTACGACCGCGCCGAGGATCAGTACAAGCCATGGGCGCTGCTTCGAGACTTCCATGCCGGTTTCTTTGGTGAACCCACATGGCCGATGCTTTGGTTCGCAGCACTCAAAACAGACTGTGCAGACACTTTCATGGATGCAATCGACGAAGCCAAAGGCGAGCTGACAGACGCGATTTGGCAGGCTGCGGGCCTTCAGGAAGGCGACGACGACAGCGCCATACTTCACCGCCTCAACTACCTTAACCTGGTCGACAAGATGCTGACGGCTTCGGAACGCCGCGACCTCATGAACGGCGCCGCCCTCGACCATTGGCCGTTGCCAACACCTTTCCCGACCGCCGTCAAGGCATGGGGCCAGGACAAGGCCCGTGAGCAGCTGGAACTCCGCCTGAAGTTCATCGGCATTCGGACTCGGGGGTGAGTGATGGAAGACATGCTTTACCGGTTAGCGGAAACACTCGAGGGCGGCGATTTATCCGCCCTCAAAAGGTTGGCCATCGAATTTTCGTCTGGACGCGGCCCAGAAGAAGTCGCGCTCGCCACTCTTACGGAAACCATCTGCGATTACGTGGAAGTCCACGCCTCACGTGACCCGGAGGCAGTCGATGTCTGAAGCCAAGAAGGACACTCAACGCGCAACAGCTGCTGCAACAGCCATTGTCGATAATCGCGGAACCGACGATGCGTCGTCAATCATGGTTACGTTGGAGCATGCCGTCGCTGCCGTCCTCATTGCTGTTTACCGCGACCACCGAATGGCCGCAGGCGTGCTCAACGAAGGCCTTGTCCAAGGTGTTGAGCAGCGCATCGCAAGCCACGCTGCAAAATCCGACAGAGGCAACCATGGCTGAAATCTACCAAGACGGCCCTCTGCAAGGCATGGCCCATGTCGACTGCCTGATTGATGCCAGGGCAACCAAGATCCTCTCCGAACTCGCCCAGGAACACAACGTCACACTTGATGATGTGGTCCGCAATGCTGTTGAGGAATACGCCATCGACATAGCCCGTCGTCGTAACATTTCCTATTCGGATCTTTGAGCAATGACCATGCAGGCCGTTCCCGACAGCATAGACAGGAAGCTTGACGAGCTTTTCGATGGCAAAGTTCTGGTCAGCCACGCGGTTGCGGCCCGCTTTCTTGACGTTCACACAAAAACACTGACACGATGGGGCGATGATGACCAGGTCTTCTACCGCCTGCGTGGCAAGCGGCGCGCATATGCAAAAGAGGACCTCGCCGCCCTCATGACAAGGGATTCGACATGTCCGTCTACCAGGAATGGAAAACCGACAAAAAGACAGGCAAGCGGGTCCTCAAGTCGCCCTATTACCAGTTCGATTTCGTCCTCACGGTCGACGGGCAGCGTCGTCGATTTCATGGCTCAACTGGAGAAACGACAAAAGCTCGCGCGAAAAAGTTCGAAGACGCGGAAAAACGGCGGGTAAAAGACGAAGGCCCGAATGACCACATGACGCTCGGTGATGCGTGCTTGCGCTATCACGAGGAGGTCATCAAGGGCAAAGCGTCCGAAGTCGACGAACTGATTGCCATAAAACATTGCTGCCGGCTGATCGGCAGCGACCGCCGCCTGATCTCCCTCACAACAGATGATTTTGCCATTGCCGTGCGTAAACGCGCTGGCGAAACCAAGGGTAAGAAGAATCCCAAACTGCTCGCTCCGGCAACCGTCAATCGCCAGATTGTCGAGATCATGCGCAAGGTAATGCGCCGGGCCAAGCGTAGCTGGAATGTCCGGATTGATCTGGACAACTTTGCATGGTCGGAAATCAGGCTGAAGGAACCGAAAGAGCGCGTCCGGGAATTCGTCGGCGACGAGGCCGAACGGTTCTGGAATGCCTTGCGGCCGGATTATGGACCGTTCATCTGGTTTCTGCTCAGCCGCGGCCTACGCGTTAATGCAGTAATCGGCATGTCCATGGATCATCTGGACGAACCGCGCAGCCGGATACGGATCTGGATCAAGGGAGAAGGCTATGTCTGGGTTCCCGTCACGCGCGAGCAGATGTCGGTTATTACCCAGGAAGCAACCAAGGCCCCTGGCAAGGCTGTTTGGAGCTACGAAATGCAGCGCCACCCCAACAGGGGCAAGCGCAAGGCGATCAGCTATGAAAGCTTGAAACGCACCATGCAGACAACGCTGAAGAACGCCGGGATCGTCGATTTCAAAATCCACGACATGCGCCACGATTTCGCGTCCAAACTCCTACGCGCCACCCGCGACCTTGCTTTGGTGCAGAAGTCGCTGCGCCACGCTGACATTTCCTCGACCGTACGTTATGCCCACGTTCTGGACGAGGACGTCCGGGATGGCCTGGAAGCGCTTCAGACCAAGAGCCCGATGATCGGGCGCAGGTCAGGTAAACTCAAAGAGGCTTAGACTTTCGGGTAAAAACCACCCCAAAATTGACGCCTTCAACTTTACTCGCAATACTTGTCCCACTCAACAAAGATTGAACTAGATGTCATGGGTGAGAGAAAATCATGCAAAAATTTTTTACAGTGTTGGTTGATGCCAAGTCTGATTGCTTCGATAACAAAATGGCGAAAGAAATATTGGACGATCTAATTGAACGGAAACGCAACACCCAAGACTACGAAGAGATCGTTCTCCTAAAATTTCACGTTAGGAATGAAGCCGTGGTGGATCAAAGCCAACTCAACCATGCAAAGGATGAAGGCTTCGATCTGGTGATAACAGAAGCGCCACTAGATTTGAGCGAGCTTGCGGTCGCAGCTGAACATGAAAACGGCGTAGTTGATTATCGGGGTAACGACACAGAGTGCATCTCGAAAGCACGTTGCATTCCCGACCAATGGGAAGGTAGTTGGTATGGCTTCGGCCGAAATGGCATGGCCAACGCTGACAACGCTAGAATTAGAGCAGTTCAGGCACACGAAAGGACCCCTGGTAATCACGTAGTGGTTCACCATCCGGCTAGATGCTTTTGAGATTCACTAGGTAGAAGGTCAATGCCAACGTCTCTTAGTGCCGATCTTCACCTCCTCACTCGCCGTTGAATTGTAGGAGTAAGAGTACAGAGTCCCAGAATAGTCCCAGAATGCTGACTTAAGCGATGCCGATACGGTGTTTTTCGTGAGTTTTTTCAACGGGTTGTGGTTTTGAGCTAAAACACTCCCAAACCAGATGCGCTACCAGGCTGCGCTATACCCCGTGCCTTTGATTTCGCTGGATTTATAGACGTTCGAAGCTGGCGTCAAGAGCGAACACGAAGTCAGTTACTCCTTCTGTGGAAACAGAATGTCAGTCCTTTATTCAAGCTATCCCGAAGGGGCTTCGATCTGCTGCATCATCGTATTCAACCGAACGGGAGGCTCGCATTTCGCACGATTTCTTGAAGCTCATCGCCGTTCGCTGCAACTCGCAGTCAGTTTTAAAAGGGGCTGACCTAGTCAACCTGCATGGACGGGCTGGTCACATGATCGCCAATCGCGATGGCCAGTTTCTGGCTGGTGCCGGCATTGAGTTCCAGGACGAACCGGGCGGGTTTGCCAGACGGGATTACCGCTTCTGAAAACGGCGTCGTATCTTCCGCGATGCTGACAATCTTGCCTGCCGTGCTGATATAGATAATGTCGAGCGGTAACGGAGTGTTCTTCATCCAGAAAAAGCGCTCGCCCTCGCTTTCAAAGATGAAAAGCATGCCCTGGTTTTCAGCCATCTCTTCCCGGAACATCAGACCGCGGGCCCGTTCGATATCGTTTGCCGCGACTTCGACTACGAATGTCAGTTCCCCGTCTGCCGTCTGGATGGTCAGATCTTCCTGAAGCAACGTCTCCTGACCTCCATCGGCGTTAGAGGAAAGAGTGACGGCGAACAGGGAAACAAAAAGCGTGAAACTGAAAACAAAGACGGGACAAAAGCGTGAAATCATCGTGAAAAACCTTGCAGACGACCGACTGATCGACAAAGAAACCGGAACGCTGACACCATGGAACAATACCTGATCGTTCGAGCCGCATCTGAGCACACGTTCATTTAGATGCATACCGAACAAAAAGGCCGGAGCAAGTCCGGCCTGACTGAATTTTTCAAAAGATCGCGATCTTCGGTCAGTGTGACGCTGGTATATGCGTTCCGGATCCAACGGGACGGATCTCGGCGGCCATGCGGCCTTTCGGACCTTGCCCGAACCGCACCAGTACTTCCTGTCCCGGGCGCAGCTCAGTGATGCCGAAGCGACGCAGCGTTTCCATATGGATGAAGATATCCTCGGTACCTTCACCTTGTGTCAGGAACCCAAATCCCTTGACGCGGTTGAACCACTTGACGGTCGCCTTTTCGAAGCCGCCTTCTGGAACGACCTGAACATGGGTTCGGGAGGGAGGAAGCTGAGACGGATGGGTTGCAGTGGTCTCATCCATGGACAAGATGCGGAAGGCCTGTAATCCGCGCGGCCGATCAAGCACTTCACACACGACACGCGCGCCTTCATACGCGGTCTGGTACCCGTCCCGCCTGAGACAGGTCACATGAAGCAGGATGTCGTCTTCGCCATCGTCCGGCACTATGAAGCCGTAGCCCTTACCGACATCGAACCACTTTATTGATCCGGCGACCTCGAAAACATCAACAGCTACATCGTCCGTCAATGTATCAAGCGCGCGGGGTTCCCGTGCGGTTTTAACCCCCATAGCCATTTTGTCCCGTTTCTGGTCCGCATCTCCCGGATGAGGGAAGTTTGCGACTCACCTCTCAACCGATTCCTAATAAAAGGATAACATCGCGAACTAATGCGAGAAGCCAAATTGTGGAACTAACCACAGACCATTTGCAATTCCGGGCTCATTTCTTAGTGAAAACCTGAAAAAGTTTGCGCAAGCGGAGTTCGAATAACTGTGGATGCAATGGAATCGAGCGGTGTGTCCTCTCTGTTGAGAATCACCAGTTCGGCTCCGGCCTGCACCGCCATTACCGGAAGATGAGCCGCGGGTTGCACCACAAGCGATGATCCGAGCACGAGAAAGAGATCGCATTCTTCGGCGGCGACCGCCGCCTTGAGAAGATCCTCTTCAGGCATTTGTTGACCGAAACTTATGACAGCTGCCTTCAGTAGTCCGCCGCATCGGCTGCAACGCGGGCTCCTACCGGCTTCGACCGTGGGTCGCTGATCTTCCAGTTTTGCATGCTGGTCACAGGACAGACAGGTTGCATAGGTCGAGTTGCCATGAATTTCGATCAACCGATCTTCAGGAAACCCGGATGCCTGGTGCATTCCGTCTACATTCTGGGTGACGAGCAAATCCAGTCGATCGTTTTCCGCCAAAGCAGTGAGGGCCTTGTGCGCCTCGTTCGGCCTGGCTTTGCGAAAAAAGTCCAGCATTTCAAATCGTCTGTCCCAGTCTTCCAGCCGACTTTCTTCAAATTCGACAAAATCCTGGTATTGAACAGGCTGCCGCTTTGACCATATCCCGCCTGGAGATCGGAAATCGGGAATCCCGGAGTCAGTTGAAATACCTGCTCCCGTCAGTGCTACCGTCCGCCGCTTCCGGCCCTTTGAAATTTGTTGGACAAATTCTCTTGCTTCATTCAGACAAGTGATAATAGTCATGGGCTGATCGGGCGTTCTCCGGAAATTCCCTCGACTGAGGAAAAGGAAAAAGACATGCGTTATCTACATACAATGGTTCGCGTCAGCAGCATTGAAGACTCCCTGGATTTCTATTGCAACAAGATAGGCATGACGGAAATTCGCCGCCACGAAAGCGAAAAG
>NZ_JAILWL010000245.1 GCF_025698965.1 Roseibium sp. | reverse complement strand
ACAATTTGCGCTGTCTGGAACCCAGGTAAATTCTCCGATTTTGTTATCGTTGGGATAACAGAAGAATCCGTACTTGCCGTTTGAATCCGGTGTCGCCGCGGCGTGCAAGGCCTTGACATAACCAGTGTCGCTCGGACCGGGGTCTGCTGACTGTGTCAGACTTTGCCATCCATCCCAATTGGTATGGCTGGAAAACAATTGTGTTCCGGTTTTCGGAAGAGAATTGAAAAAATCCTTGTAAGTCGTTGGCACCCAAGGGCCGATATCACCACCTGTCAGTTCGCCGAGCCAGGCGGTATTCGGTCCGATGATACGATAAATCCCGTTTGGAAACTGGTCCCATTTCGTAACGACATCTTTCAGAGGCCAGACCAGCGCCGACCAGACGTAATCTTTGTTTTTGCCTAACTGACCCACAACTTCGGACAAGTTTTTAAGACCATACTCGTGCTTTTCGACGGCACCGCCATACGTGCCCAAGTTGGAGAACAGAACCGTTACCGGATAGGAGAAAACGTCAATAAATGAAAGATCAAAGGTAAAGCGGTTGTTGCCGGGATCATAATTGTATTCGGCAAAAGAGAACATCACAGAGGCATCCTCGTCATAATTAAACGGATCAGGTGCTACACCCTTTTCAAGGCTCTCCGACAACCTTTCCTTTGAGAAGTAAATACGCCGCTCCGCATCAGCCTCTAAGGTCAGAGAAAGTGTGCCCTTGCTCGCAAGCGCCCCACCTCCCAGAGGCCCAATCTTGGACGGCGAACTGTAGTTGAAATCATAGACGTAAATGTCTGCACCGGATTGGTTTGATATTGTAAATTGTGTCGTCATTGGTCCACCCTATTGAATACATGGGTCAATTCTTTTTTCTCATGTAGAATGTCCGCACCAGACTTTTGGCCCTGGACCACTATTTTTAAACGCTACACTTCTTACAATTAATGATTGAATAAAATTAGATCTCCACCCACTAAAATGGAGTTCTTTGTTTGCCAAAAAACGAAACCGGTAGGCCGCTTCATTGGGAATCGACAAGACCAGTCGACCTAGAGTGACCTTAATCACGGTCTATTTTTAGAACTGTGTCCAGAATTTCCGGAATTCGGTCAGGTAGCCTTTCACCTGTCGAAGAGTTGTGTTTTGGAGTATCAGGTCATGCCGCTTACCAATCCGCTGTTTCGCGATAATGCCCGCATTCGCAATGCAGCCGAGAATGCACCCGCCATGCGCCGGGGGGAGAGAGATCGTGAAGCCGTACGCATTCTGCAAAACGCATTGATTGGGGTCGGAGCTGCCACGATGCGGCGTTCAATCAGGTCCGATGGAACGCTTGATGGTGATTACGGCAGTGAAACAGTGTCGGGTGTTGCCCGGTTCCAGGCGAGCGTCGGTCAAGCTGAAGAAGGAGGAACCGGTGACGGTATCGCCGGAAAATTGACCTGGGAAGCGCTGGACAGAAGTGCACCACATACACCAACCCAGGTAAGCATCACCACCGGACCTCAGGTAACACCGCATTCTGAAACCAAGCAGACACTTGGTCCAGCGAGCATTCAGGTTCCGACTGCATCCGTCCTTTTAAGAGAGTACCGACGATTTCGGGAGGTGCAGGGTTTGCCCTGCGGTCAGGGCATTACCAACCAGTGTGCGGTTCGGATGAGTGTCGCTCTGATGCGCAGCGATACCGGTTTCTTCTTTGACAGAAGCCGGATCAGATACACCCACACAGCCTCGAACAGGCGCTGTGGGACTGGTGTTGCTCACAATACCAGCGCATCTCGGTTGATCGGCTATCTACGAGGTATCTGGACATTCCAGCGCTACACAAAGAGCGGGACCCAGACGGCAGAGCAGATCGAAAGAACTCTGTCAGGTAGACCGGGCATCATCTACTTTGAGGATTGCTTTGAAAGGACAGATGGCTCTGCCGGCGATCATATTGATTTCTGGGATGGCTCACGTGTCATGAACGACCGTCTTGACTACAACGGCCCCGGAGAGAGAGCAGCAGGAGACGGTCCTTCAAGCAGCCGATGGTTCAGAAACATCCGGCGTAACCTCTGGTTTCTCGCAATACCAGAGTAGATAAGCACGTCCACAAGCCTCGTGAATGAGGTCAAAACGTTTCATAGTGGATCTGCATATCGGGCACCAAAGCATCCTCCAGCCCGGACTTGATCTGCGCCATGAATGCCGCGGGTCCGCAGAGGTAGTAATGCGCATCGGCTCTGTTCACCAACTTTGAGAGCATTTGCGCAGTGACGCGACCGGTGTCTTCAAAGTCTAACCCTGGCACATCCCCATCAAGCGGTTGGCTGTAAAACGTATGCATGCATATGTTCGACCGCAGACCTGCCAGCTCTTTGATCTCATCACGAAAGGGGTGATGATCTCCGTCGCGGGTGCCGTGAACGAACCAGACCGGACGATCACCCTGTTCTTGTGCAACCTTGTGTAAGATGCTCAGCAGGGGCGTGATCCCGATACCTGCACTTACAAGAACAAGCGGGCAATTCGCACAAGTCACCATGAACTCGCCCGAAGGTTTCCGGCTTTCCACAATTGCGCCTACCTGTAATTTATCATGCAGGAAGCGAGAGGCCAGCCCCTTCGGTTCCCGTTTGACTGAGATTCGGTATCGGTCATCAGTTGGAGATCCGGAAAGAGAATAAGTCCTGCTTATCTTGTTCGCAGCGTCCGGCACATCAAGCTCTATCGGCAGGTGTTGCCCTGCTTCGAAGTTCGCCAGACTTCCCCCGTCACGCGCTTCAAAAACGAAAGAAGTGACATCTTTGCTCTCCCGTTTCTTTTCAACCAGACGAAGAGACCGAGCTGCTTCAGCATTCTCCTGCCAACGCAGTTTGAGCGCTGCGCCCAATTCAACGATCTCGTCAATTTCGAACGAGACGAGCTGCCTGGCTCCCGGGAATTGCTTGACGTCTTCCGTGTCCCATTCGATCGTGGCTCGACCCGTCAGTTGCAGCATGCTCCCGGTTGCGAAGTCCAGGAACAGAAGTCCCGCTCTAGGATCAAGCGACAAATTTCCCAATGTATTGTAGAAATTGTTTCCCGCGTAGTCTGGAAATCTGATCTTTCGACTGTTCAACACCTCAACGAAACCACGCTCTCCACCGCGGTGAGACACGTCCATTCCGAAGACGGGGGTTTCTCCCTCCCCGCGATATCCGCTGGCTATGAAAAACGTGTCTGCAGATTCAATCCAGGTCCATTGCACGCTAGAAAGTTCTGCGCCCCTGAGGACGGTTATCTCCGGGGTATCGCTGCTGTACCAGAACGCCCGCGCGCGTATGTATTGTGGGCAATTTCCGAACGACTGTCCGACTGCAAAGGTGATCGAAATGCCATCCTTGTTCGTGACGCGCCCGTTTACCCGATTGCGACGCCGCGTTTCCAGTTCAATTCCCAGAATGCCAATGTCCGCGCCCTCCTGCAGAGCTGTTTCGAGCGCATCTCCTGCCACAGGCTGACTTTCAATTTCCAATTGTTCCGGTGTCGCCGAAGATACGAAACCAGGCTCCCCCGCCAGCAAAGTCGCCCAAGGGCGCCCTCTTTCGTCTCGAGCGGAAATAATCAGAAACGGCTGCGCTTGAAAGAACTCGCGATGTTGCTCAGGCATGTAGCTACGGACGGCATTGCGTGCCCAATGTTCGATTTCACCAACTCCCATGCGCTGCTGAATCAGCTTTTCGCCTTTGTGAAACGGTGACGATATTTTGGCAGACGTGTCGAACAGATCAGCAGCAGGCATTGGGGACACCTTTCCGTCAGGAAGTGAGCATTTGTGCTGGAAAGCAGAAAGACTGATCGATCCGGTGCGAAAGAAGTGCAGTTGCACTTCTTTCGGCGTTGGGAGGCAATCGTCCCGATCAAATCCGGTTTTCTCGAGGGTATCCAATCAGGCAACCAGGCCGACCGCCGTGGTCGGCATCGGCACAAAGCCATTCAGCCCTTCAATTCGTGTCAGAAGCCCACGGATGTTCGGATAGGTATCCAGGGAAACATTGCCCTCAGGCGCGTGCGCCGTATAGCTGTAGACGGCAACATCCGCGATGGATGGACGGTCACCAACCAACCAAACACGCCCCTTTAGCTGAGCTTCGAGATACTCAAACGCCCTCTCTGCAACAGCTTTGGCACGGTCAGCATCAAGCGGTGCTCCAAAAACGGTAATCAGGCGTGCGGCTGCGGGACCATTTGCGAGTTCTCCGGCGGCAAAGGAAAGATATTGCTGCACTTGGGCCTCCGAGGGCATGTCCGTCGGTATCCAGTCAGGCGCATATTTGCGTGCCAGATAGACAAGAATGGCATTGGAGTCGGCAACAACGACATCTTCATCCTGAATAACAGGCACCTTGCCGGCCGGGTTGAGCGATAAAAACGGTTGTTTCTTGTGCTCGCCTCCAGCCAGATCAACCTTGATGAATTCGTAGTCGATACCTGCGAGGTTAGCGAACAATTCAACTCTGTGGGAGTGACCGGACAGCGGAAAGCCATGGATGCGAAGCGCGTTGGACATTGCGATTTCCTCTAATTTCAAAAGTTTCGCGAGACCGGTTCAACTTGCGCCGGTTCGCTCAACCGCAATATGCACACTCCAAAACTGGAAATAATAACCCAAGTTATTCAATAATTATGTACAAAAAGAAGACAATCAGCTTTCGAGAAACTTGAGGATGCGTGATGGACAAGATCGAGACCATGAGAGCTTTTCTTGCGGTAGCGCAGGATGCCTCGTTTACAGCGGCAGGGCGTCGTTTGGGTATATCCACCAAACTCGTAAGCAAATATGTGCAACAGCTTGAGAGCCAACTGAAGACACAGCTGTTCAACCGCACGACCCGGAGCGTATCACTGACCGATGTCGGAGCCGCCTATCTGGAACGCTGCCGTCCAATCGTCGAACAAATTGATGAATTGGAATCTCTCGTTCGCGAACGCCAGGGAGCACTTGCAGGTCCAATTAGGATCACCGCACCAACCGGTTTTGGCAGCACCCGGTTAACTCAGGCACTGATCCCGTTTCTGCAGCAACACAAGGGGGTCGAACTTGACATGAGATTGACCGACAACAGAGTGGCAATTGTTGAAGAAGGTTTCGATTTGGCCATCCGAATTGGAGCTCTGAGGGATTCAACACTGGTCGCCCGCAAACTCTCGGATATGCCGTTGGTGCTTTGCGCATCGCCAGACTATCTCGATCGGCATGGACGCCCTAAAGACCCACAGTCTCTTTCAAAGCAAACATGCCTGGTGGACAACAATCAGCCGGAAATCAACGTCTGGCGTTTCAAATCCGGCGGTGATGAGCACATTGTCAGGCTCAATGGAACAATTCAGACAAACTCTCCCGGCGCATTGGCGCAAATGGCAATTGGTGGCCTCGGCATTACCCGATCCCCCTATTATGCAGTTGAAGCAGCTTTGCAGGCCGGACATCTGGAACCCGTACTGCCGGACTTTCAAACCGATGTTTTTGGTCTCTACGCTCTATATCCGCCAAACAGGCATCTAACCCGTCGAGTCAGAGCTCTCATCGATTTTCTAGCTTCCGAGCTGGGACAGCATGTCGGATTTCATGTCCGGTGAGCCAACTCGCTGAGGCGCTGCTACATAACGGTGTCCAACGCAGGCTCAGGCTCTTTGCCCAACAAATCGCCCAGCGCCGTCAGGGTGCGGTAGACCGGCATGCGAACTTGCGAATTCTGCAAGTCTTTCAGAGACTTTCGAACTTGGCGGTGAACTCGATCGCGTAGCTAGATCAACATGTAAGAGAAGGGTTTCAACGGTTGCAGCCAACTTGTCGCCTTCGCCCCGAATGAAGTGGAAGAGTTGCATCTTCTTTCCCTCCCCCTTCAAAACCTGGCTCGTAACTGTCATGCGCTCACCAGCATGTAACTCATCGAGATACCGAATGTGGTTTTCGACAGTGAAATAGCTTTTTCCCGAAGAAATATAAGCGGTGTCCACGCCAATCATCTCCATGAACCGATCTGTCGCCGCTGCGGAGGCTTCAAGGTAATTGGCCTCATTCATGTGACCGTTATAGTCCGTCCAACTCTGAGGGATTTGCCGGTCTCCCGTCACGGGCAGCTTCGTGTCGGCGTGAATATCCAAGGTGGTCTCATGTCGATTTATGACGTCTCCAGCACCGCTACCGCTTTTCTTCAAAGCCCGCATCATGCCGACAAGATTGTCATCTCGAAGCCGTTCCAGTTCTCGTATTGAAAGATGTCCCGATTGAGCATCGGATTGTCTGGCAATCAAGTCCACAAGTTCGTCAGTAAATTCAGGCACATCCATCAATTTGGTCCAAGGCCAGTTCAAGGCAGGACCGAACTGCGCCATGAAATGCTTCATGCCCGCCTCGCCACCTGCAATCCGATAGGTTTCGAACAAGCCCATTTGTGCCCACCGGATGCCGAACGCCATTCGAATGGCATCGTCAATCTCCTTTGTGGTCGCAATGCCATCCTTGACCAACCAAAGGCTTTCTCTCCAAACAGCTTCCAGCAACCTGTCTGCAATATGGGCGTCAATTTCCTTGCGCAGCGTCAGCGGGAACATACCGATACCTGTCAGAATATCTGATGCTCTTGCGGTCACTCCCGGATCACCCACCAGTTCGACCAATGGCAGCAAATAAACCGGATTGAAGGGATGAGCGACAATCGCCCGCGCTCCCTTGCCATTAAGTTCCGAAGGTTTGAAACCGGAAGTCGATGAACCGATAATGGCGCCTTCGGGAGCAAGTTCTGACAGTGTCCCCAGAACCTTATGCTTCAGTTCCAACCGCTCCGGCACACTTTCCTGCACCCAATCGGCGGCCACTGTCGCCTCGGCCATGTCTTGGTGGAAGCTCAATCGCCCCTCTGAAGGTAGCAGCTTGTCATAAAGTGCAGGTAGGCTTCGACGGGCATTTTCGATGACCTCGCCAATCTTGCGCTCCGCAGTTGGGTCGGCATCAAAAACCGCGACGTCCCAACCGTTTAGAAGAAAGCGTGCGGCCCAGCCACCGCCGATGACACCTCCGCCAACGATCGCTGCCTTCATGACGGTGATCTCTTTTTCAAGCCGAGATTCACCCGAACGTCTTCAGGCCCAATTATGCGCGCGCCCATGCCTTCAACAATCTTGACCGCTTTTTCGACCAGCTGAGCATTTGTTGCCAACACACCCTTTTCCAGAAACAAATTGTCTTCCAGGCCAACACGAACATTTCCACCCGCCAGAACTGCCGCGGCAGCGTAAGGCATCTGATCACGACCGAGACTAAAAGCAGACCAGACCCAGTCAATCGGAACCGCGTTGACCATCGCCAAGAAGGTATTCAGGTCGTTCGGTGCGCCCCAAGGCACCCCCATGCAGAGCTGCACAAGCGCCGGAGAAGCCAATGTCCCCTCATTAACCAGCTGTTTTGCAAACCAAAGGTGACCTGTATCAAATGCTTCGATTTCCGGTTTGACACCCAGCTCTGTCATCATTCCTCCCATTGCACGCAACATGCCGGGCGTGTTCGTCATGACATAGTCTGCTTCTGCAAAATTCATGGTACCGCAATCAAGGGTACAGATTTCTGGAAGGCACTGGGCAATGTGCGCCATGCGTTCAGAGGCACCGATCATGTCGCTCGCACCGGCATTTACCGGAAACGGAGCTTCGGCAGAGCCGAAAACGATGTCCCCTCCCATACCGGCGGTCAGGTTCAGCACCACATCCACGTCAGCGGCTCGGATCAGGTCTGTAACTTCGCGATAGAGATCCAGTCGACGCGAGGGTGCCCCTGTTTGCGGGTCGCGTACATGGCAATGAACGACGGCCGCACCCGCCTTGGCCGCGTCAATCGCGCTTTCGGCAATATCCCTTGGGCTGCGGGGCACGTGAGGAGACTTGTCCTGGGTTGCACCGGAACCTGTCACGGCGGAGGTAATGAATACATCCCGGTTCATTTGCAAAGGCATGATTGTTCTCCTAACGACCTTTCCAGACGGGGTCTCTTTTTTCCGCAAAGGCTTTCGCGCCTTCAAGTTGATCTTCAGATCTGTAAAGTCGTTCCACAGTTTCAAATTGGCTATTTGTGATGCGGTTCATGGCATCCTGGAACTTCATGTCTTCTGCTTCCCGCACGACTTCTTTTATCGCCGCATAAACGAGCGGCGGTCCTGACGCGAGCACGTCAGCCAACTTGCGCGCCTCGCACAAGAGATCCGAAGCCGGAAAAACATGGTTGATCAGTCCCCATCGTGCAGCTTCCTCACTGTCCAACCAACGACCTGTCAGAAGCATTTCCATCGCAATATGGTAGGGAATCCGCTTTGGGAGTTTGATGCTTGCAGCATCGGCGACCGTTCCGGAACGGATCTCCGGCAACGCGAACGTTGCGTGATCGGCGGCAACGATGAGATCTGCCGACAGTGCGAGCTCCAACCCACCGCCGCAGCAAATGCCGTTTATTGCAGCAATGACAGGTTTGTTGAGACCACGCAGCTCCTGCAGTCCGCCGAAACCACCCTTGCCATAGTCACCGTCGACCGCATCTCCGGCCGCAGCGGCTTTCAGATCCCAACCAGGACAAAAGAACTTTTCGCCTGCGCCGGTGATGATGGCCACCCTCAGTTCCGGATCGTCGCGGAAGTCTGTGAACACCTCGCCCATGATCCGGCTCGTGACAAGATCAATTGCATTTGCCTTGGGACGATCCAACGTCACTTCAAGAATGTGACCGTTTTTGACAATTTTTATGGGGTCATCTGTCATGTTTCTCACCACACCTGATCAATGCGTCCGCAGCAATCGCAAAGTCTTCACCACAAAGCAGAGGATTGATCTCCACTTCCTCAACCGGATTTGAAATCACGTAGTCTTGCACTGCCATTACCGCGTCGATAATGGCTTGAGTGTTGCAAGCAACACCGCCTCGATAACCCGACAAAAGTTTCGAGATCCTCAGTTCGCCCAGCGCATCTTCGATTTGAGATGGCATAACCGGTAGAACCAGCGACACGCGATCTTGAAGCAATTCCGTCAACGCTCCGCCTGCTGCCAGAGTGAGGATGTAACCATGTGCTGGATCTTGGACGACACCAATCAGCAATTCAGCAACGTGTCTCGTCACCATTTCTTCAACAAGCATCTGTTTCGAAGGCATGAGATCGGCTGCGCACTTGACGGCGTCAATCGATGTCAAATTAAGCGCAACGGCTCCGGCTTCGGTTTTATGAGCAATGCCCACTCCTTTCAGCACGACAGGAAATCCGATCTGTTCTGCAGCCGATACAGCGTCAATACTTCCGTTGACTTCAGAACTTCTCGGAATCCGAACACCGCACTTTGCCAGAATTTTCTTGGCCTCAAATTCCGAAAGCGCCATTGGGTGTTGAACCGTGATCGGCAGATGAATGGGGAGCGACGATGACGGCTTTGCAATCAAAGAAAGAGCTGCAATAGCCGACATGGCTTCTTCGAGCCCGCAAAGAGGGACAATTCCCTTGGAAATGAGTTGTTCAGAAATGTGCTCCGGAA
>NZ_JAILWL010000244.1 GCF_025698965.1 Roseibium sp. | reverse complement strand
GTTCGAGAGCAGCAAGAAGATCGTCACGCATGCGCGTAGCCGTTTCTTCGGTCAGGATCGGGATCAATTCCGATCGTGTCGCCACCCGGCCGGCATTTGTTTCGTATCTGGGATTTGCCGCAAGTTCGGGTTGTCCAAGCACAGTGCACAGCCGCTGAAACTGACCATCATTGCCAACAGCGATAATCAGATGGCCATCCTTCGCCGGAAACACCTGATAGGGGACGATGTTCGGATGTGCATTGCCGAGCCGTCTGGGAGACTTTCCGGAAACAAAATAGTTGAGTGCCTGATTTGCCAGAACACCGACCTGGGCGTCCAGAAGAGCCATGTCGATCCATTCGCCCTCGTCCGTGGCATCTCTTCTATGGAGCGCCGAGAGAATTCCGATTGTCCCGTAAAGGCCGGTGAAGATATCGGCAAAGGCCACGCCGATTTTCTGCGGGTCCCCCTCGGGGTCGCCCGTCAGATCCATGATGCCTCCCATACCCTGGATCATGAAGTCGTATCCGGCCCTGTGCGCATAAGGTCCGTCCTGACCAAACCCGGTGACGGAACAGTAGATCAGTTTCGGGTTGATCTTCTTCAGGCTGTCGTAGTCGAGCCCGTACTTTGCCAGACCTCCGACCTTGAAATTTTCGATGAGCACATCAGCTTCTGCAACCAGGTGACGAACAAGGTCCTGCCCTTCGGCGGTTCGAAAATCCGCGGTAATTGATCGCTTTCCACGGTTGCAGGCGTGAAAATAGGCGGCAGTTCGCCCCGCCTCGCCCTCTTCCTCGACGAAAGGCGGTCCCCAGCCTCTCGTATCGTCGCCCTGCGGGCTTTCTACCTTGATCACGTCCGCGCCGAGATCTGCCAATGTCTGGCCCGTCCAGGGACCTGCTAGGATACGGGCCAGTTCAACAACCTTGATGCCCTTCAGCGGCGCGGTCATGATGTCGTCCTCAATTCACAAGATCGCCGTCAGGCTTCCGAGATTTTTCGGTAAATGTGATATCGACCGGGATGAATGCCATCCGGTTTTTCCAGCGTTTCAAAATTCGGTACATCGAGTTCCAGCGCTGTGAGCACATACCCGCCAACCGCCATACGTTCGTTCAAAAGCGGGGCGAGCCAACTGACGATCGCAAGATCGTTGGTCGGGTCCGCGGAACCGATATCAATATGGGCAAAGGACGCCTTTGCACCGACCCGTGGCCCGCAAAACGCCAACGTGTCGCGGATATCCCCAAGGATCATGTGGTCCGCATCCGGCGCACAGCTCGGGTGACAGTTCATGGCGAAATCAAAAACAAAGATCTCCTTGTTCGGATAGATCTCGCGCAGGTGATCATAGGTCCGGCCATTGCCCAGACCCAGTTCGAGAACCGGACCTTCGACGACATTGACCTTGTCGACCAGATACTCAAGCAGAATTTTCTGGGAGGTCATGCGGCGGATAAAACTGTCCAAACGACTCATTAAATAGGTCCCTGTAACTTTCAGCGTTTCTCACATAGACAAAGCCTCGCCCAAGGTCAAAACCCCAGGCCCGATCAAACAGCTCTCCTGGTAACAATCTGCCATCGTGCGGCAACGTCGAAACAGGACTTTGCCTTATTCGCTGATCATGATAACGCGTTAGCAAGCACTGTTTTTCAGGAGCGCGGCCAGATGAATGGCTCTGCCCTGATCGAATACCTCAAGGGGCCCGGCCCTTGAATTCTTTTGTTTATGAGACCCTCAGGAGACCTCGATGCGTTCTGAAACGGCGCCTGCCATCCGGCTGGAAGATTATCAACCGCCAGCTTACAGCATCGAAAAGGTTCACCTGGATTTTCAGCTGGACCCAGTTGCGACAACAGTCACTGCAACATTGGTCGTCATAAAGGATGACGCAACCGCGCCTGGAACTTCACTGGTGCTGGATGGAGACGAGCTGACGCTCAAGAGCCTTACGCTAAACGGGTCGGCGCTGCCGGAGACCGACTATCAGGCCACACCGGACAAACTCGAAATTCTTTCACCACCTGAAACACCGTTCGAACTCACGATCACGACGGAAATCAATCCGGACACCAATACCAAGTTGATGGGTCTTTATCGCTCGTCAGGCACCTATTGCACACAGTGTGAGGCTGAGGGATTTCGGCGTATCACCTATTTTCTCGACCGGCCTGATGTGCTGGCCGTCTACACCACCCGCCTGGAAGCTCCGAAGGACGATTGTCCGGTCCTGCTTGCCAATGGCAATCCGGCTGAAACCGGTGATATTCCCGAAAGCGGCCGCCACTACGCCGTCTGGCACGATCCGCATCCCAAACCGGCTTATCTATTCGCTCTGGTCGCGGGCGATCTGGCGAAGGTTCCGGATCACTTCAAGACGGCATCGGGCAATTCGGTTGACCTCAACATCTATGTCGAACACGGCAAGGAAGCGCTGTGTGGCTGGGCGATGGATTCGCTCAAACGTTCGATGCGCTGGGATGAAGAGGTATTCGACCTTGAATATGACCTTGATGTTTTCAACATCGTTGCCGTCTCCGATTTCAACATGGGGGCAATGGAAAACAAGGGTCTGAATATCTTCAACGACAAATATGTCCTGGCCGACCCTGAAACCGCTACCGATCAGGATTATGCCAATATCGAAGCCGTGATCGCCCATGAGTATTTTCACAATTGGACCGGCAATCGCATCACCTGTCGCGACTGGTTTCAACTGTGCCTCAAGGAAGGCCTGACAGTGTTTCGCGATCAGGAATTTTCGTCGGACATGCGATCCCGTCCGGTCAAACGCATCACGGATGTGCGGTTGCTGAAGTCGCATCAATTCCCTGAGGATGCCGGACCGCTGGCCCACCCGGTCCGTCCGCGGGTCTATCACGAGATCAACAACTTCTACACAGCCACGGTCTATGAAAAGGGTGCCGAGGTTGTGCGCATGCTCAAGACGGTTCTGGGAGCTGAAAAGTTCCATGCCGGCCTCGATCTCTATTTCAAGCGACACGATGGTGAAGCCACCACGATCGAAGCATTCCTGACCTGCTTTGAGGAAGCAGCCGGGACGAACCTTGGTCAATTTGCGCTGTGGTATGAACAGGCGGGTACACCGGTCGTCTCCGTGAAGACGAAACACGACGCCGACCGGCAGACCTTTTCTGTTTCGCTCTCCCAGGAAATACCGCCTGTGCCGGGCCAAAGAGCAAGCAAACCAGCTGTCATTCCACTCAAGTTCGGCCTTATCGGTCCGAATGGCGAGGATATGGAAACCGGCATACCCGAGGGGGCCGATGTGACCGGTGACGTCTTGTTGCTCGACAAGTCCTATCAGGAAGTAACCTTCAGCAATGTCGCTTCAGCACCGGTTCTGTCTTTGCTGCGTGAATTTTCCGCTCCGGTGCGCCTAGACCAGCAGCTGAATGCGCGGGAACTGCTGTTTCTAGCCGCCAAGGACAACGACCCGTTCAACCGCTGGCAAGCGGTCCAGACGATTGCGATGCAGGATCTTGTGCGTTTGTCGGCACTTCTTCGTCAGGACGAGACCTGCGCTCCCTCAGATGACGTTATAGATGTGTTCGGAACGGTTTTAACCGACCCATCCCTGGATGCAGCTCTGAGGGCGCAGGCACTGACCCTGCCAAGTGAAGCGGATATCGCTCAGGAAATCGGAAAAAATGTCGATCCAGACGCCATTTTCGCAGCCCGTGCACTGCTTCGCGAAGCAATATCGCAACGCTACAGCGCCGAGTTCCTGGCATTGATAACAGACCTTGCCGCCGGCGACGCTTATTCCCCGGACGCGGAAATGGCAGGCAAGCGCGCCCTTTCCAACAGGGCCCTCTCCTACTATGCGTCCTCCGACCGTGACGATGCTGCCCAAGTCGTGTGGGACAAGTTCAGGTCAGCCGACAACATGACAGACCGGCTCTCTGCACTGACACTTCTGGTGCACGACCAGTCGGACCACAAGGACACCGCCCTTCTTCAGTATCGCCAGCGACATGAGGCTAACTCTCTTGCAATGGACAAATGGTTCATGACCCAGGCAACCGCACCTGGTGAGGCAACACTTGCCAAGGTTCGGTCTCTGATGTCCGATCCGCTTTACGATACCAACAATCCGAACAGGGTCCGGTCACTTTTGCAGGCCTTCGCCACCGGCAACCCAACACAGTTTGCGCGTGCGGATGGCGGTGGATTTGACCTGATCGCCGACGCCGTTCTGGAAATCGACAAACGTAATCCTCAAGTTGCTTCGCGTCTTTTGACCAGTTTCCGCTCGTGGCGAGCCTTTGATCCACAGCGATCTGCCCTTGCGGAATCCGCCCTCCTGCGAATTTCTTCATGCGAAGAACTATCAAGAGACAGCCGCGATATCGTCGATAGAACCCTGCAATAGTCTGCAATACTGGAAAAGGTTAACAAGTCACCAGAAAAACCGGGCACGCGTTAACTATTTTCTTCTTTGTCGGGGCTGGACAAAAACGAACCTTTTGATTCAAATGGAAGTGATTCGGGGCGAGCTCCGATGAGGCGGACTTTGAGGCACACTTCCTATGGCGCGAGCACTGGCTGGCGACGCGACTGCGCGGCGCAGCGACAAGGATTCGATTCAGGCAAAAAGCGCAAGCAACAGAGGCTTGCCGCTGCAATCATTGCTCGGTTCGCTGCGTGACAGCCTGCTGCGCTCGGACAGCCTCATGCGGCGTGCAATTCCCGCACTGGCTATCCTATTCATTCTGGTTCTGGCCCTGTTCCGAACAGGTGAGTTGGCATCAGAATACTCCGAGACCAACCTGGCTGCGCAGAACACGCTCAGTCTGATGGCGACCGTTGTAACCACGCGGCTGAACGCGATGGACAAGGCGGTCCCGGAGATCGGCTACCGGACAACGCTCAAGCGCTTGCTCGCAGACAGCCTGCCTGCCGGAGCCACCAGCCGGGAACGCATTTTCCTGGTGGCGGATCAGACGGGTACAATCGTCGCCTCCGCCCCGGCTTTGCCTGGGTTGGAAAACCGCCCGATCAGCGACCTCCTTGCCCCTTCTCAACCACTGACAGTGTTTGGAGCGCGGGCCGGAGTGCTTTCCGTTCCCGTCGATCTCGGCGGGCTTGACGGCGAAGAACAGGTCCTGGCGACGGTCCATCATCTCGACGGACAATTCGGCATGGTTGCCGTCTTGCAGCCGGAGAGCGCCATCTATTCGAAATGGCGCGACGATCTGTCCGCGAACGTCACTCTCTTTGTCGGCACCTCCCTGGTGTTACTGGCCGTTGTGTATGGCTTCTTCAGTCAGGCGACCCGGGCAGAGCTTGCCGACGACATGTACGCCACGACGCGTGGCCGTATCGACACCGCTCTGACGCACGGCCGCTGCGGCCTGTTCGATTGGGACCTGTCTCGTGGCAGAATGTTCTGGTCTTCCTCGCTTTACGAAATGCTGGGCAGGGAACCAAAGGACGATATCCTGAGCTTTGCCGATGTTGCCGACATTACCCATCCGGACGATATCGACCTCCTGGGTCTTGCCGAACATCTGTTGGAAAGTGGTGAAACGCTGGTCGACGAAACGTTCCGCATGCGCCATGCAGATGGAAGCTGGATCTGGCTGCGTGCCCGTGGTGAAATCCAGTCTGAATCCGGCCGGGCAGAACCGCACCTGATCGGCATCTGCATCGACATCACCGAACAACATCAGCTGGCCGAACAAAGCCGTATGGCCGACCTGCGCCTCAGGGATGCAATCGAAACCATTTCCGAGGCCTTCGTCCTCTGGAATGCCAAAAACGAGCTGGTGATCTGCAATTCCAATTATCAGTCACTGCACAGTCTGCCGAATTCGGCCATCAAGTCTGGAACACCTTACAAGGACGTTATGGCCGCCGCCTCCAATTCCGAAGTTGCGCCGCATCCCGTGACGGTGACCCAACGCGGCGGTGCACCTGAAGGGTCTTACGAGGCGCAGCTGGAAGACGGCCGGTGGCTACAGATCTCCGAGCGTCGGACCAAAGACGGCGGTTTCGTATCCGTTGGCACCGACATTACCGCCCTTAAAAAGCACGAAGAAAAACTGATGGAATCGGAAAAGCGGTTGAAGGCGACCGTTACCGATCTGCAGAAGTCCCGCAAGACGCTTGAAATCCAGGCTCGCCAGCTTGTCGAAATGGCGGACAAATATCAGGAAGAGAAAACCCGCGCGGAAGCGGCGAACCAGGCAAAGTCCGAATTCCTGGCCAATATCTCGCATGAGCTGAGAACGCCGCTCAATGCCATTATCGGCTTTTCCGATATCATGACGCAGGAGATGTTCGGCCCGATAGGCACAGACCGGTATTCCGACTACTGCAAGGATATCTATTCGTCCGGCACCTACCTTCTCAATGTGATCAACGACATTCTCGACATGTCCAAGATTGAAGCCGGCCGGATGTCCATTGAAACAGAGGTCGTCAACGCAGCTGAATCTGCAGCAGATGCTGGTCGTATCGTTACCGGCGCCGCCACCGAAAAGAACATCACAGTCGTGGCCGAGGTTGCGGACGCATTCAATGTCCATGCCGACAAGCGGGCGCTCAAACAGATCCTGCTCAATCTGCTGGCCAATGCGGTGAAGTTTACGCCGGACAATGGCACGGTCACGCTCAAAGCTCAGCCGCATGGTGACAAGTTGCGTTTTGAAGTCGCGGACACCGGCATCGGCATTTCGGAACGGGACATCGAACGTCTGGCACAGCCGTTCGTGCAAGTTGAGAACCAGTTCACCAAGACCCATCAAGGGTCCGGTCTCGGCCTCGCCATTGCCCGGTCTCTGGTCGAACTCCACGGCGGCAAACTGACCATTGCCTCGGAGGTCAAGAAAGGCACGACCGTCAGTTTCACTTTGCCGATCGCGGACGCGTGAACCAAAGCCCGTGCGCCGACGCAGATACGCTCTATGTGAAAGAGTTGCAGGACACCAGCAGGCTCCTAACCGGTGACGGCTTCAACATCGCCAACCAGACGTTCGAAGGTCGCGCGCACTTTTTGCTGCAATTCGGTCAATTCCGCTTCGAGACGCGAGAAGGTCGGACTTCCCGAAGCCTGTACCAGTAAGTCCAGAACCCCGCCGGGAGCCTCCGTCGGGACGAATTTGCCGGAAATGGCAAGACGAAGGACCTGTGTCAGGCGCTGATAGAGGCGAAGCGCTTCGAGGAGCAGCTCCGCATCACCCGGATTCAGGCAAGATGCATCACGTAGCTGTTCCAGAGCGTTTTCGGTTCCCTGGGCGAGAACGGACGGATTTTCATGGGCGTGAGCTAATTGCAAAAACTGTGCGAGAAATTCGATGTCGACCAAACCGCCGGCAACCTGTTTCAGATCCCAGATGTCTTTGGTGCCCTTTTCCTTCTCGATCCGGGCACGCATGGAGCGCACTTCGTCAGCCATCTTGGATCTGTCTCGCGGTTGAACAAGCGTTTCCTGAATGCTTTCGGAGATCTTTTGAGCAAACTCCGGTGTTGTCGAAGCAATTACCCTGCCCCGCGTCAGCGCCATATGTTCCCAGGTCCAGGCGTCCTTCTTCTGATAGGAAATGAAACCGTCCAGATTGGTCGCCAGCGGACCGGCATTGCCTGACGGTCTAAGCCGGAAATCCACTTCGTAAAGAGCCCCTTCCGCAGTCGGTGCCGACAGCGCCGTTACAAGACGCTGTGTCAGGCGAATGTAGTACTGCGATATAGCCAAGGGCCTTTTGCCATCCGACTGCTTGACGTCTTCCGGAGCTTCATAGAGCAGGATCAGGTCCAGATCGGAAGCAGCCGTCATTTCACGTCCGCCCAGCTTGCCCATTGCAAGAACCGCCACATTGCCACCCGGCACGGAGCCATGGGCTTCGCCGACGTGGTTGATAACCTGTGTCAAAAGGCGGCCAACGACGACTTCCGCCAATCGCGCCAGCGCGAATCCAACCCGATCAGCGGTCAGAGTGTCCGAAATCAGCCGCAAGCCGATCAGGAACTGCTGCTCCTGTGCGAATATCCGCGCCCGATCCAGGGCTTCCTCGTAAAATCTTGATTGCGCCAATGTCCGGTCAAGACCGGCTCGAAATTCAGCGACACTCGGCATTGCACCAAAGAACGCGGGATCCAGAACGGCATCGAGAACATGAACCCGCTTGGACACGGTCTCGGCCATGCGAGGCGCCACACCCATTGTTGTTGCCAGCAGTGTCAGCAATTGCGGGTTCGACCGCAGCAGGGCAAAGAGCTGCACACCGGCAGGGAGCTTTGCCAGAAAACTGTCGAAAGCCAGAAGGGCAGCATCCGCATTATCAGTTGCCGCAAGCGCGCCAATCAGGGACGGATGCATTTCGGTGAGGCGCTCGCGCGCCTTGGTGGAGCGGGTGCACGGATACCGGCCGAAATGCCAGGATTTCACGATGCTTGCGGCTTCCGAGGGTTGTTTGAAACCTAACCGCGCGAGTGTCTCCAACGTACCTGGATCATGGTCGTCACCGGTAAAGACCAGATTGCCGAGCTCTGAAGACAGCCCGGGTTCGTCTTCAAACAGTTCCGCATAATGATGCTGAACTTTCTTTAAATGCCCCAGAAACACGTCTTCGAACGCTGCCAGGTCTTCAAATCCCATCAGAGCAGCAACGCGCATCAAACCTTCTTCATCCTTGGGAAGAAGTTGCGTCTGCTCGTCATTGAGCATCTGGATCCTGTGTTCGACATCTCGCAAAAACCGGTAGGCCTTGCGCATATCGTCCCGCGCCTTTTTGCGAATCCAATCGGCATCACACAGCGCGTCCAGCATCTCCAACGTCCTTCGCCCCCTCAGTGCAGGGTTTCGGCCACCGGCGATCAATTGCTGGGTCTGAACGAAGAATTCCACTTCCCGAATACCGCCGCGGCCAAGCTTGACGTTATGGCCGGCGACCGCAATTGCGCTGTGGCCCTTGTGCATGTGGATCTGTCTTTTAATCGACTGCACATCGGCGATCGCAGCAAAATCCAGGTATTTACGCCAGATAAACGGCGAGATTTCCTCCAGGAAAGAGTTGCCGGCCGGAATGTCTCCGGCACAGGGGCGCGCCTTGATCAGTGCGGCCCTTTCCCAGTTCTGACCGAGAGACTCATAGTAGACAAGTGCTGCAGGCAGAGACATCGCCAAAGGTGTCGCGCCGGGGTCCGGACGTAGCCGCAAGTCTGTTCGAAACACATAACCATCGGCGGTCCGGTCCTGCATGATCTTGACCAGACGCCTTGTGAGCCGCACGAACTCTACCGGCGCCTCGGCGTTGCCTGTCATCGGTGCCTTTGCCGGATCGTAAAGGACGATCAGATCAATATCAGATGAATAGTTCAGTTCATTGGCGCCGTGCTTTCCCATGGCCAGCACAATCAGGCCACTTTCCACTTCCGGCCTTTCAGGATCGTGTGGATCAAATTTGTTGCGCCGGGTCAGATCGTTCAGACAGAAGCGGATTGCTGCTGTCAGCGCGGCATCCGCAAAACCGGCCAGTGCGGCGGTGATAACGTCGAGATCTATCGCGTTGCAGATATCCGCAAGACCAAGCGTTAACGCCAAATCCTGCTTGAGAAGTCGGAGC
>NZ_JAILWL010000243.1 GCF_025698965.1 Roseibium sp. | reverse complement strand
CATGTCAGCCCCCCCTGATCGTGGATGCGATTAATGAGAAACAGCACCACGTCGAAACTGCTCGGAAGCACCGGCGGGGCCGGCCAGACACATTCGGCCTGGCAACCGATACGCCGAAGATGCGCCAGGAAGCTGCTACGTTCCGTATCGTCCGGATGTATGACGAGAACCCTCATCCGACGAAGCCGGCGCAGCAGATTTTCGCTCCTGTTGGGCATCGCTTCACTCATCAGCCGATATTACCCGCAACTGTTCGGTCATAGGCAACCAGATAAGGGTCTGGAAAGATATTCTTGCCTCTGAAAACTATGTCAAATTCGCCACTTTCGGTGGACCGTCCGATAAGCGGCCGGAACATCAGGTGATTTGTTTCTATGTCGAGAAAAAGATCACCACCCGGGCTTTTGAACACGGCCCCGGACAACGCCGGAAGAAGCAGTTCCGTGTCGTCGCTTCCGCATTGCCTGACCGCATTGGCAAAAAGCTGGACTTGCGAATAACAGACTTCACTATACACGCCGGGTATTATCTCATCGCCAAATCGTTCGGCAAAGCCCGCCCGGAAAGTTTCGTTGGTGGTGGTGTCAAGTGTCGAGAAATAAGGAGCGACGGATATGTGGCCGGCCCTCGCTTTTGCTTCGACACGGGTCAATTCGGATTCTGTGGTTGTGAGGGAGGCAATTGGCAGTTTATCACCAGACTTTCCAGCCTTGTGATGTGCGTTGTAGAGCACAATGCTGTCCTCCCCGACCACTGTCGAAATAATCGCATCAACCTCGTTGTCCTGCAGCTGTTCAAATTGCGCCGCAAATGTTTCGAGATTGGTCGAGAACGGAAAATACCGTTCCGCCACAACGCGGCCACCACTCTCCGACATGAACTCATTCACGACCCGGTTTATCTCCCGCGCATAAAGTGTGTCCGAACCGATCAGGGCAATGCGATGCCCGAGATTGTGAAAGATGTATTCAAGCAGCGGAATGACAACCTGGTTCGGCACCGCGCCACCGTAAATGACATTTGGTGAATACTCGAAACCTTCGTAAACGGACGGATAGAAGAGCACGCCGTTGAACCTTTCAACAACAGGGACAACCGCTTTTCGGCTGGTCGAAAGGCATGTTCCGAAAATCACGTTTACCCGGTGCTTGACGAGAAGCTCCGTTGCCAGATCTGCATATTTGTCATCCGATCCCGCAGGATCCAGTATCAGCGGATCCAGCCTGCGCCCATCGATCCCTCCTGCCGCGTTTATCTCCTCGCAGGCCAGCAGAACACCCCGTATGTGGGCGTTTTCAGTAACAGCCATTGGCCCTGTCTGGGAAAACAGGACGCCAATTGAGATAGTATCTTCACTCAACGGATCCGTACTCCTTCAACTGCTCCTGGACCCGGCAGGCAATTGCCAAAAGCTCTTCATCTCTTCCAGGTCGCCCCATTAGCATCATGCCGACCGGCATATCTCCACCAGGATTGGCCACAGGCAACGTGACACATGGTAATCCGGCAAGATTTCCAAGCCAACAAAACCAGGTCATGCTGTCCTGGGTCGTAACCTTCCTCCCCCCGAACAGCTGCCAATCTTCACCCTGCCTGGGCGCGACAACCGGCAGTGTTGGTAAAACCAACGCATCCCAGGCTGGAAGTTCCTTTAAGAGGACGGTCATGAAATGGGCCCGAATAGACTGGGCGTGGAGATACTCAACAGCAGTAATCTGCTCACCAGCCTCGAGATGCGCCTGCGTGACAGGCGAATAGCCGGAACGTTTGTTGGCCGGTTGAGAGGCGTGATACGACGACGCTTCGCAATGGAGGATCGTTTCCCAGGCTGCAAAATAGCTGGAGACAGAGGTGATTTCACAATTCTCCAGCGAACAGGGACTTGTTGCCAGCGCGCCTGAAATCGCCTTTTCAACCTCGCTCGTACACTCAAGCCCCTTGCCATACAATCGCAACAGCCTGGGCTCAACCTTGCGCGGCATCGGGCCCAACTCCTTCGAGTTTGCCGTTGTGACATCTTTCGGATCCTTTCCGAAAAAATATGGCAGCAGCAGTTGGATATCGGGAAGGTTGCGTGTCAACGGACCTGGCGCGTCCAGCGACCAGCTGAGGGCCAGAACACCGTGCCGCGATGCTCTACCGTAGCTCGGCTTGAATCCATAGATGCCACAAGCAGCGGCAGGAATGCGTACCGACCCACCCGTGTCACTGCCCAGTGCAGCTGCAACGATACCAGAGGCAACGGCTGCTCCCGAACCACCGCTGCTTCCACCCGTAATACGCGACGGATCATGAGGATTTCGGGTCGGCCCAAAGGACGAGGTACTGTTGGTCGCACCATATGCCCATTCATGCATGTTGGTTTTGCCGAAGATAATTGCCCCTGCGTCCCGAAGGCGCGAGACAATTGTGGCATCCTGACCGCCTGCCTCCCAGGGCAACGCCCCTGAACATGCCGTCGTCGGATAATCGCGGGTCAGGAAATTGTCCTTCACTGCAATCGGAATTCCGTCAATCAGACTGCGAGGAGCGTTTCTCAGGCGGCGTTCAGCTGCCGCCCTGGCCTGATCCAGAACAATTGGACTGTCTAAGGCGACAAACGCATTCAGGTCCGCCTTGCGTTCTGCCCTGTCCAACGCTCTCTCTGCCAGAGAAATGGGTGTTTCGGAGCCTTCGGCCAGGGCTGCGGCTTGTCCGGTCAGGCTGTCAAGAACGTCGTTCATCATAGGCCTCCGGAACAAATACGATTGCAGGTTCCTTCGCGTCTCGGGTTGCAATTGCCGTCAGTCCGGTCCGGATTCGCGACAGCGTCGCCTCGATTCGAGCTATTTGTTCAACGGTCAGAGAAGATGAAGTCGTCATCTCACACCCCTAAAAGTTCGTGTTGAAGAGCTGCGTCGGCTTTCAGGCTGTCCCGGTCGATCTCCAGGCGGATCGAACCTTTCTCCATGACATAGGCCCGTTCGGCTATGGATAGACAGAAATCAAGATCCTGTTCCGCGACCAGCACCGAGATGCCGCGCTCGCGATTCAAGCGTTTCAGGACACCAGCCATTTCATCAATTATGGATGGCTGAACGCCTTCAGTCGGCTCATCCAGAAGCAATATTCTTGGGCGGATCGCCAAAGCTCTGGCAAGTGCCAGGATTTGTTGCTGGCCTCCGGACAAACCTCCGGCGAGGTCTTTCGCCTTGGGCACCAGCATTGGAAAGTCCTCAAACGCCGCTTCGACCGATGCCTTGCCATCGTGACCGTTGCTTTCCGCCGCGACCGCAATGTTTTCGACCACCGTCATGCGCTGGAAGACAAATCGACCTTGTGGCACGTATCCCAATCCCAGCCTTACCCGCTTGGCCGTCGATGCCGGTGCGGTCCTGCCGTCGATTTCCAGAGTTCCGGCCATGGGTGATATCAACCCGGTCGCATATCGCATGAGGGTCGATTTTCCGACACCGTTCCGCCCAAGAAGCGCAACGATCTCACCTTTGCCAACCTGAAGACTGACATCTCGGATAATGACGGTCTTGCCGTAGCCGCCCGTCGCGTTGGAGACCTTAAACATGCTCACGCCTCCCAAGGTAGATATCGAGAACGCGCTCGTCTGCTCGAAGCTGGTCGATGTCTCCGTCAGCGAAGACCTCCCCCTGGTGCAGAACCGTTACGTGTCCCTGGAGGGTGCGCACAAATTCCATATCGTGTTCGACAACAATCACTGTCGTGAACCGCGCCAGAATACGTACCAGTTTTGCAAGTTCCCGCGTTTCTTCGTTGGTCATGCCGGCAGCAGGTTCGTCGAGAAGAACAACCCGCGGCGCAAGACACAGAACCATGCCGATATCGAGCCATTGCTGTTGACCGTGAGACAACGCAGATGCGGTAACATCAGCCTGCTCGGTCAATCCGAGCATATCCAAAATCGTTGTTGCGACGTCATGCGCCTGTCGTTTGTCGCGCAGACGGGAAAAGGCGGCAATCCAGAGATTGTCTCTCACCTTCAGTTCGGAGAATACTTGCGGTTTTTGGTTCTTCACACCCATGCCGGTGTGGACCCGGCTGTAGATCGTGGCATTGGTGATTGGCTCGCCACCAAGCGTCACATGCCCTCCATCCGGCTTGTAAAGTCCAACGCAAGTCTTCAGAAAGGAACTTTTGCCAGCCCCATTTGGCCCGATCAAGGAGTGAGGCTTTCCAGGTTCAAATGACAAAGTGACGTCATTGACCGGCACAACACCTCCAAATTTCTTCAACAGCCCGGCGCTCGATAAAGCCTTTGCAGGTCCCTCCTTTTCTTCAGCAGCTTGTAGGATGCCTTCCAGATCCCCGGTTTCGATGGAGACTGCCCCTGCGTTTCTGGAAGCCTCATTGGGATCCGGCAACAATCTCGCCATTCCCTGACGTAGGGCGCCCAGAACGCCGTTCTTGAGAAACAGAACCAAAAGCACCAGCACGATGCCGAGTATGAGCGTTGTTTGACCGCCAACCGCTCCGCCGCCCAGCCAGAATGACAGGCCACCGATCGCGATGGCTCCGACAAATGGTCCTGCAAGTGTCCCGAGCCCACCGACAAGAACATAAATCGGGACGAGCAGTGCTTCCTGAACAGAAAAAATCGAGGGATTGAGATAGTTCGACCAGGCCCCGAACAGCGCACCTGCAAGACCGGCAATCCCGCCAGAAAAAGCGAAATTCAGAACCTGGTATCTGCGAACGTCATACCCGAGCAACTCCGTTTTCTGGATATCGAGCCGAACACAATCGATCACTCGGCCGAACGTTCCGGTCATGACCTTGTAGGTGACAAAATAGGCTGCACCTGCAACGAGGATCGTGAACGTGAGAGCACCTTTTGGATCAAGCGCTTCGGTTCCCCCGGCCAGGACAATCCCGGGAATGCCGGACATTCCGTTGTCACCGCCAATAACGGCATCACCAAGTCTGATTTTGAAGGACTGGGAAACGGACCAGAGCAGCAGCGTAAAGGTGTAAGACAGGATCGTGCTCTGCAACGGCCCCATTCTGGCATAGAAGATGATCAGACCGAGAGCGCCGGCAATCAGAGCACCTGAGATCATTCCGACGGAAAGGCTCCAGATGACGCTTGAGCCAAAGACGAACGACAAGTTGATTGCGGCAACGCTGCCGAAATACCCCCCGAGACCGTAAAACGCCGTCTGCGCCAAGCTCAGAAATCCTCCCCTGCCCCAAACGATATCAAGGCTCAGGCCAAGAAGACCGAAAATTACCCAGGATGTCGCCACATAGGCGAGGTAGGGATCGATGGAATTCGCCAGAGCCAATCCGGTCAGGATCGAAATTGCCGGAAACACCAGACCGGCTTTTTCATTTAAGACTTGCAACATATTCATCGGGCCAGCTCACATTTTGCGACGCCAGCCGGCCGTGATCCCAAGCGGGAATAGCCAGAGGAGTACTGCTGTAATCAGGAAAAAGAAGACATCGCCAGCGACCGATGTCAGGAAACTCGCGGTTATTGAGGCTCCACCTCCCAAACCGATCGCCGCAATCGCGCTACCTGTCAACGTAACCGGGCCCGCAACCACAACAGTCAGGAACGCCTTGATCACAAATGCAAAACCCATGGAGGGAGTTGCCGGAACAATCGGCAACAGAATTGCACCGGCAAATCCTGCCAGACCGCATCCCAAGGAAAATGTCATCGTGTTGACCCTTGAGGACTCAATACCAATAGCCCGGGCCATGGCGGGCTCCTGAATGGAGGCCCTGGCTTTCATGCCGTAAACTGTCCGGGTCATCAGCAGATAAACAAAGCTTCCCATCAATGCCGCGACAAAAATCATCAGCAGGGAATAGCCGGCAAGGTTATAGTCGCCGATTTTGATACTGTATTGCGGCATTCCGATGCCCGGCGTCACAGTGCCAAAAATCAGGACCGCCAGCTGATAAAAGGCAATACTGATCCCCCAGGTCGCAAGCATCGTATCGAATATCCGCCCATACAGGCGATTGATGACGAGTATCTCGATGACGGCACCGATGGCCATGGTCACGGCAACGGCGATCGGAATCGATAGCAAAAACGGAACACCTGCCTGCGTTGCAGTCAAAGCCGTATAGGCACCGATCATCAAGAACTCACCGTGAGCCAGATTGATGACACCCATCAGACCAAAGACAACAGCCAGACCGATTGTTGCGATCAAAAGAATGGAAGCACTGGCGAGCGACGACAGCAGAACTGTTGCCAGATAGTCGAATTCCATGGAATCCCCCTTCAAGAGGCGCGCCCTTTCCCAAAGGCGCGCCACGTCGGAATTAGTTTTGGTCAGGTGTAAAATGCTTGGCGAGATCGGGATTTTCGATCAAATCGCACTTTTGATCTTCATAGGTTGGCTTGATACCAACAAACTCATCAACGATCTTGAAGCCGTGATTGTCGTCACCTTCAGCGACGAATATTGTTTGTATCAGATGATGAGAACCCGGCGACAACTGGACCGGTCCGGTTGGCGAGTCGAACGTCATTCCACTCTCAAGCGCCTTGATGACCTCATCCGCATCAGTTGTTCCGGCCTGGCTCACGGCCTGGGCCCAGAGATTGACTGCGTTCCAGGTATCCACGGCGCCTGACACAATGGGCGTATCATCTCCATATGCGGCCTGCCACATCTCAACGAATTTGGCATTCGCAGGATTTTCCACCTGCTGAAAATACCCCTGACTGGCAATCAGCTCCTTCCCTGCTGCCGGCGACACAACGACCTGTTGGTTGCCCGAACCGTAGTTCGTGGAAACAACCCCGATTTTTTCCTTTAAACCGGCCGCCGCAAACTGCTCAAGAAAACCCGTTTGATTGGCACCAACCGGCAGCGCGACGACGAAGTCGGGTTTGGCGGCCTGAATTTTCTGAATGGTAGGCGCATAGTCGGTTACTGTGAGCGCCAGAAAATCCTCGCCTACGACTTCCCCCCCTGACTGATTGGCAAATTCATGAACCCAGTGGGCGGAAATCGTTCCGAAGTTGTAATCAGGCGCCATAATGTAGATTTTCGGACCGTACTTGCGGATACCCCATTCAATCAGAACGGACAGTTGTTGGGAGGCGGAGGTACCGGTCACAAATGTCTGCTTGTCGCATGCTCCGCCTTCGTATAGTGAGGCATAAAAGTACGGAATGTTCGCTTTGCGGACGATCGGCCTGATGGCTTCACGGGATGAACTTGTCAAACCGGCAAAAAGCGCGTCGATCTTGTCCCGCAAGATCGCGGTATTGACATATTGCGTATATTTCGAAAGTTCGGATTGAGCGTCATATCCAACAACTTGGATCTGTTCACCCAGTAGACCGCCATTTGAGTTGATGTTGTCGACCGCAAGCTTCAACGCATTGTTTTGCTGAATGCCATAGATGTTCAATCCACCGGTGAGATCATAAATCGCACCGATTTTGACCTCCGCCTGCACGCCTGTCACCAGGCAAACCGATGCCAGGAGTCCGATTTTAATGGCTCTTGTTTTCATAACTGCCGTTCCCTCGATTGTTAGGGACTGAACGCCAGTTACCGCAAAAAAAATGGAAGCGGGGCTCAACAGACGTTCAGCTCACTCGCTTCCAATTTTTTGTGCATCTTTGCACTGCATTGACAGTAGGCAAATGAAAATGAGGTGTCAAGCTTGCGATAAATTACAGACGTAACGAGGTGCAATTGAACTCTCGGAAGCGACACAAATCGTATCTAAATCTGATGGATTAAACGGCCGATTTCAAAACACATTTCGCGATTAGCCAGTGTTGATTGAACATTCAACATGACCGAAGCAAGAACTCTCCATAAAAGGTCCGGTAAAGCTCTGAAAGCAATGAGAATTTATCTGTAATTGCAGTTTGTGGTCGGTTCGGAAGTTCAGGCCGAGCCTGGCTTGCCCGAGAGGTCCTGATTACGCCGCACATCCTCGTATGAAACGGTATGTGCGGCGCGAGCCAGGTTTCAGACAACCTGGCTGCCGGAACCTTGATTGGCTCCGGTTCACACCGCTTTTGTCAAAGAGATGCCAGGTCTCTCAGCATCAACGCGATGCCCGGAAAGAAAATCAACAATGCGGACATTACGAACAGGATCACGAAGAACGGGAACGTTCCCTTGATCACTTCCATGTAGGGCTTGTTGAATATCGCGATCGCAGTGAAAATGTCACACCCGAACGGAGGTGTCGCCGAACCGATTGCCATTTGCAAGGTCACCATCACCCCGACAAGCACCGGGTCGAGACCGGACGCATCGACAATTGGTACGAATATCGGCGTCAGTATGACCAGCACCACCAGCGAGTCGACGAACATGCATCCGACAAAAAAGCTCAATGCAATCACGGCAAGAATGTATTTGTCAGAAGCGCCTTCCAGATTGAGCGGCTCCAGCAATCCTTGCGGGATCTGCTCAAACGAGATGTACCAGGAAAATGCCTGTCCGACGCCGACAAGTATGAACACGACGGCCGTGATCAGACCGGTGCTGAGCGCCGCGCTCAAAACGTCATTCAGTTTCAGTTCGCGATAGATCAGGCATTCAACAATCAGCGCATAAAGCACTGAAAAGGATGCAGCCTCCGTCGGCGTGACGGCACCCGAATAGATACCGCCGACGATCAAGGCAGGGAATCCCAGCGGAAGCAGCGCCTTTTTGATCGCGGCAACGCGTTCGGCCGCTGTTTTTCTCTCCACGAGGGCAATCGTGTCGCCTTGGATCAGGCTGTAGACGTAACAATAGGCTGAAAACAGCACGGCCAGAACAATGCCGGGTCCAATACCTGCGATAAACAGTTCGCCGACACTGGTATTGGCAAGCGTGCCATAGAGTATGAGCCCGATGCTCGGTGGGATGAGAAATGCAATGTCACTGGCATTGATGATCAGCGCCATGACGAAACTGTCCTTGTAACCCGCCTTCAGCAGTTTCGGACGCATGATCTGCCCTATCGAAACCACCGTGGCCTGCGTCGAGCCGGACACGGATCCGAAAAGCGTGCAGCTGAGACAGGCGGTGATCGGCAATCCACCGCGACGATGACCAAAGAATGCCTCGATCAGCCCCAGGAGGTTGTTTGCCGTATGGCCGCGCGCCATGATATCGGCGGCCAGTATGAACATAGGCACGGCAATCAGGGCGTTCGGCGAAATGCCGGTGACGATCTGCTGAATGATGACACCGGTATCTATCTGGGAAAAATGGACCAGTCCGACCAGCGCGGCGACAGCCAGCGGCACGACCATGGGGAAGCTGAGAAACAGCAGGACCACCATCGTCACCACAAGCGTGAAGGTGATGACGTAGATATCCAGTTCACCCACGACGATATCGTTCAGGAAGCTCATGATATCGCTCATCTCAAACTCCGATATCTTCAGCTTCGCCGTCCAGGACATCCATCGACAGATAAGTGCCCTTCTGGGTGACATTCATCAGGAACGCGATCAGGTATTGCAGGCTGGCCATGGCGAGACCAACCGGGATCACTGCATAAATGATGTAGACGGGAAACTGCAGAGCCGGAGACAACCGGTTGATATCTTTGACCTCCTGGACATAGAGCACGGATTTGTAAGTCAGGAACATCAACAACAGGCTCGTTATC